>NZ_JBFSUD010000196.1:0-1017 GCF_041467175.1 Vibrio sp. 10N.247.310.24 | reverse complement strand
AGTTTGGGCGATAAAGAGTAATTGTGTCTCGTATCTCAGTAGAAAGAAAAGAAGCTATATTAAAGAAGCTGTTGCCTCCCTATTCGATGTCAGTGAAAGAAGTATCGGAAGAGGAAGGAATTAGCACTGCGACCCTGTATCATTGGCGGCAGCAACTCAGAGGTTCAGGAGCCGCCGTGCCAAATAACAACACTTCATCAGAGCAGTGGTCTGCTCAAACTAAACTCGCCATTGTTGCCGAGACTTACTCGATGACCGAAAGTGAACTCAGCCAATATTGTCGAGAGAAGGGCTTGTACCCTGAGCAAGTACAGACTTGGCGGAATGAGTTTGTTCAAGGAGTCATGTCGAACAAAGAGAGTGAAGCACAAGCCAAAAAACAGGCTAAAGCTGACAAACTTGAAATCAAAGAATTGAAGAAAGATTTACGACTCAAAGAAAAAGCGCTCGCTGAAACGGCCGCCCTCTTGGTACTAAGAAAAAAGCTGAGAGCCTTTTACGGGGAAGAGCCAGAGGACGACTAACCTCAACCGATGAAAGGCAAATCATAGTGACTCTTATCCTTGAAGCGAGGCAATACGGATGCCGTTTAGAGCCAGCTTGCCATGAAGTTCAAATTGACTTGAGAACGTATCGTCGCTGGTATCAGCAAGGTGAAGTTCAAGCTGACAAAAGGCCGATATGCGGTAGAACTGAGCCTGCGAACAAGCTATCTCAACAAGAGCGTGATGCGATTATTGAGGTGTGTAACCGCTCTGAGTTCGCAAGCTTACCTCCGACTCAAATCGTCCCGACACTGCTTGATAGAGGTGAGTATATCGCCTCTGAGTCAAGTTACTATCGGATACTGAGTGCACAGGGGCAACTAAACAAACGAGGTCGTCAAAGAAGTAGGCAGAAGCGTGCGAAACCAACAAGTTACACAGCTACAGATTCGAACCAAGTCTATACATGGGATATCACTTACTTACCTTCAAAAGTTCGAGGCCAACACTATTACCTGTATGTCATCGAGGA
>NZ_JBFSUD010000195.1:0-1170 GCF_041467175.1 Vibrio sp. 10N.247.310.24 | reverse complement strand
TCCAACAGGTATTTATCCATTGTGCTACGACAACGGATAAATACTTAAGCGTTATACAATCTCAGATGACTGGAAATTGGACTTGTTTTTGGCGGTTGCATAAAATCCAAACAACCGCCGAAACGGCATTAACTAAGAATTTTCCAAGTTAGACCACCGTCAATATTTGCTGATGGAACAGTTTCGATACCATCGAAAATCGGGGCACTATAGGCGTTGTTTTGCATAAAGACCATATGAACATTAATGTCAATTAACATCATTTTCGGCTTAGCTCCACTATCGCGAACATGCCCATTGATTTTGTTTGTTATTGCTTGCATCAGCTCGTTGAACGCTGGATTTACAGCGGTTGGCTGAGCTTGGCGCTCGTTCGCATAGTGGATACGAGCTTTTGCTTTAATGAATGACCAAGCAATAAACAAGACAATAGCACCAATTACGAATTCCATAGATATACCTTACTAAGTGAAAAATTTGGGGTAGTTTAAGCATCTAGTTGAGCCTAGCAACAAAAGCTTTTTGTTGTATCGATAGCCGTTTGTATAACTAATAAGGATTAAGGTGTTGCGTAGCCAACACTAAATCCCAAGTGTTGAACAAGCCCGAAGCCACTTTATTAAGTAAATTGTACGATTGAACTTGAAGGGCACATCGCTTTGAGGCTTTTCTCAAGGCGAGCGAGGTCAAGATAAGGTTGCGATAGCAATCTTATCAACCAGTTAGCTGTTTTTCGTTTCTTTCGTTGTCACATCTCCTCTGTTTTCGTCAATGCCATTCTCCTTATTATCCAATGCCTTTCGGCTAGGTGGGTCGGCTTACTCCAACACATGCCATTTCATGTGCACAGCAAGGGCATACTCGTATCGCTTTGCTCCTTATCGGTGCTGTCACTGGCGGCATCATATAGAGTAGGTTCAACAGCAACAGCTGAATACGAACTCTTAAGGCGTGTGCTTGACCACGTAAAAATCCGTAGTCTCTTACTCGCTGTAACCCTTTGGGGAGCACGTGCTGCAAAATGAGCAGCAAGAACTTAAGGATGGGCAAAGTGCGCGTTCGCCATGTATTGGTTTGGCTCTCTTTATAGCGGAACGTGACCGTATCATCGGTGATATGGATGATGTCTTCATCAGGCAACACACCACGATAGAGATAGCGAGCTAAATA
>NZ_JBFSUD010000194.1:0-1173 GCF_041467175.1 Vibrio sp. 10N.247.310.24 | reverse complement strand
AAATGGAAGAGCGCGATTTGCACTACGCGGCGCAGCTGCGCACCCGTAAGTTGGCGGTTGCTGCTATTGAGCCTACCGTTGAACCTGCCAGTGATGAGCAAGTTGATCTCGATATGGCTGATCGCGTTCGTGACATCATGGCCGAAGACCAAATACCAGAACTGTTTTTTGATTTGCTTGATGGCCTAGGTAAAGGGTTAGCCGTTGTACAAGTGCTTTGGGATACCAAACAAACACCATGGAAACCACAAGATTATAAATGGGTAGACCCTCGCTATCTTCGTGCCGACCAAGACACGCTTGAAGACATTCTATTGATTAGTGATTCTGCGCCAAGTGGCGAGCCGTTAGAGCCGTATAAGTTTATGGTGCATACGCCTCGATCTAAATCTGGCATTGTTTGGCGTAACGGTTTAGCGCGTTTGGTTGCCGTGATGTACATGCTTAAATCGTTCACGGTTCGTGATTGGTGGGCGTTTGCTGAAGTGTTTGGCATTCCAGTTCGTGTGGGTAAGTACGGCCCGAACGCCAGTACCGAAGATATCAACACACTAGTAAATGCCATTGGTCGCATTGCCAGTGATGCAGGTGCGGTGATTCCTGAATCCATGAAGCTAGAGCTTATCGAAACGGCCAAAGGCAATGGCGGTGAAACACTGTTTGAAAACATGGCCCGTTGGTGTGATGAGCAAACCAGTAAAGCGGTACTTGGCCAAACCATGACGGCTGATAACGGCAGTTCGCAATCTCAAGCCAATGTTCATAACGAAGTACGTATGGATATTGCTAAGTGGGATGCGCGCCAACTTGAAGCGTGTGTGAATGAGTACCTGGTTAAGCCCTATGTGATCCTGAACTGGGGGGTGCAAGAGCGTTACCCTAAAGTTCGCATTCGAGTGCCAGAGCCAGAAGACTTGAAGATGTTGGTCGATAGCTTGAAGCCAATGATTGAAAGTGGCATGCGCGTATCTGCAAGTGAAGTGCGTGAAAAGTTTGGGCTACGTGAACCAACCGACGATGAAGATGTGCTGATGCCAGCAAGCGCGGTACTTGCTCAAAACCTTCCTGCGACCAATCGAGATAAATCAAAGGTAGCGATTAACCGCATAAGCAAAACGGCTGAAGCGGAAATGAACGACTTAACCGATGAAGCCATGAGCGACTGGGAAGAAG
>NZ_JBFSUD010000193.1:0-1187 GCF_041467175.1 Vibrio sp. 10N.247.310.24 | reverse complement strand
TTGTTGTTCGTGCTAACAGCAAACAACTAAAAACAAAGAAGGGTTCGACTTTGAACCCAGGTGGTTACAATCATGTATCTCACCCTGGTCCAAACCGTATTTGGGGTAAGTCGAAAGAGTTCGTTGCCGCGACAGTCGCGGTAGTGATTGCAGCGGATGAGGATGTCGATGTTGTTGAAATCAATAACATCACAGACGCAACGCTAACTTGGGAAGGCGACAACGGTGTTGATTACATGATTACAAGTGCCTCACCACAAGCGCCGTTCCAGTTAAGTGACTCTGGTGATATTACGGGCACGTTCGAAGGTAACCCAGCGGAGCGCGTTTAATGGCTATCATGACCTTTGCATTGGATCATGGTTTCAAGGTGGGCGAAGCCGTCCACCATGAAGTTGGTCTAAGAGAGTTAAGCTCTGGTGATTACATCGATGCGCAGTTAGCGGCAGAGAAAGTGATCGTGAATGATGGTGTGGCCATGGCATACACCTCTGATGTGCTTTACGGCATCGAGCTTCTTGTTCGTCAGGTTGAGTACATTGGCAGTGTTCAGGGGCCTATCTCTATCAAGGAGTTAAGAAAGCTGCACCAGGAAGACTTTAAACTGCTGCAAGAAAAAGCAAGCGAACTCGATGAGCTGATTACCAAGGAGCTTGAAAACAGGGGGCGATCTTAAGGCGCTGCCGGAAGTCTGTGAAAACTTGCAACTTGCAATGTGTTCAAAGATTCCGTTAAGCGTCACCACCGCCATGCCTTTGCGGCGACTACTCAAAACCTATCGAAAACTAAGAGAACAATCCAATGGCACAGAAACTTGAAACCGATATTGTCTTAAACCTTGCAGGCAACCTAGCGGCTAAGGCGCGTCAGTATGGTAATTCGATGGGTGAGTTCGCCAAGAAAAACCAAAAAGCCATGACACTCGTTAAAACCTCGACCGCCGCAGCTGGTCGGGGTATCGATGCTTTAGGTAATCGCTACGTAGGCATGGCCACTGCATTTGCGACAGGGGCAACCGTGCGTAATGTGGCTGCATTTGATTCACAGATGGTTCGTATTGGCACCAATGCCAAACTGTCGAGCGACCAAGTGGATGTGCTAACCCAATCTATTGAAGACTTTTCTACTCAAGCCGATATTCGTATCGATACAACCACTCTCGCTACAGGCGTTGATACCTTGCTTGG
>NZ_JBFSUD010000192.1:0-1189 GCF_041467175.1 Vibrio sp. 10N.247.310.24 | reverse complement strand
TTACCAATTAAGCGATTACCCACAGTTTCATATTGCGGAACACGTAGGGCAGCAATACGAACGCCACCGTCACGGTTCGACATCCAGCGCTTAATATCATCCGCCTTATCAAAGCGGCCTATGTGGCGCTCAACGGTTTGGATCTTTTCTATTTCACGCACACCACCTTCAAGCTTTGGCTTAAGGTACTGAACGATTTCATTCACAGCCCAAACGGTAGAACCACTGGTGGTAAAGTCGGGTCTAGACATTCATTAACTCCTTCCAGAGGTTACCGATAACCGTATACACATCCGCTTGGTTGTCGGTACTTAACCCTAAAAATTCTCGCTGCGGTATGTTCATCATACGAGTGAAAGACGAGATGAATTGAGTTCTCTGAGGAATCGCTTTACCAAAGGCTTGTGTGATAAGGCGCGTATGAGCAGACACTTGAACCGGACCAGAAAAGCCATCTTGATGAACGCCAGCGTAAGCCAATGGTGATCCAACTCGAACTTGGTTTCTCTCCACTTGGAAAGTAATGGAGTCTCGCGAGTCTCCTTCACCAACCAATAGGGATTGGTTTCCATGTCGAGTCTTCGCATAACTGTTAGACCAATCATCCCAACGTTGACCATCAGGTGACGTTTTCTCATCGGCAATTCTTCTCGTGGTTTGGTTTTCTACAACACTCCCTAAACTATCCAAAAGTTCCATTTTGTGCTTTGGGTCGCTTAGGGTTTCAAGCAGCTGTTGATAGCGCTCAAGCTCTTGCGTTCCCGTAACTTGAACACCAATCGACATTACAAGACGCCTTTCAAACTGTTGCGGGTGAACTGGCGCTCGTTCTCTTGAATCAACTCAACCTTGCCCACGCTGCTTTCGCTTGGAGCTTCGATGGTTGGCAAACCAAGTTCACGCTTGCCATTGGCTATCTCACGCAGGGTTTCAAGCTGCATCTTGTAGCGCTCTTCTAGTAGGTTCGTGGCCTGTTGGTCACGGTCGGCTAACCAGTAGAACGCAATAGTGATGGCAACCTTATTCAACATGCCTGGTACAGTCGGCAGTGGCAGCACATAACGACGACCTAAGAAAGAGTTAATCTCTTCATCGGCTTGGTCTAATGCCTGGTTAATCCAAACATCGTTGAGCTCGCCAGTGGTGCGGTCTACCGCAAAGTTCCACAGCATTTGCTCATCACGATCAA
>NZ_JBFSUD010000191.1:0-1243 GCF_041467175.1 Vibrio sp. 10N.247.310.24 | reverse complement strand
TGATCTGCTCCAGTAAGACTGGACACCGCATTAAGCGACATATTGTTTTTCAAAGTTAACTGGGCTTAGATACCCAAGAGCACTGTGCCTTCTTGTTCGATTATAATCAACTTCGATGTATTCAAAGAGTGCTTGACGCATCTCTTCTCGGGTCATTATCGGCTCGTATTGGACGGCTTCTACTTTCATTGAGTGGAAAAAGCTTTCAACACAAGCGTTGTCCCAGCAATTTCCCTTCCTACTCATACTTTGCTTTAGATTATGAGCTGCGATTAAGTCGCGGTAGTCTTTTGAACAATATTGGCTACCTCTATCACTATGGATAATCACTTCTTCTGGCATACCTCTGCGGAACAATGCCATTGATAGCGCATCACAGACCAGAGTTGCGGTCATTCTGGTACTCATTGACCAACCAACTACTTGCCGTGAGTACAAGTCGATAACAACGGCTAAATACATCCAGCCTTCGCTTGTCGCTAGATAAGTGATATCTCCAGCCCATTTTTGGTTTGGTGCTGTCGCATTAAAGTCTTGCTCAAGCAAATTCGGGGCTACAGGAAGTCTATGCTTACTGTCTGTCGTACATTTGAACTTACGGGCGGCCTTCGCGACTAAGCTCTGGCGCTTCATGCTCGCGGCAATGGTTTTTACATCGTGCTTATTACCATTTGCCTCAAGTTCTTTTTGAATGCGCCTTGCACCGTCGCGTTCCTTTTTATCATCAAAGACTTCTCGAACTTTGTTATCAAGCTGCTTGCGGTGCTCGTTGCGTTGAGTGACTTTATGGCGATTATCAATCCAATAATAAAACCCACTTCGAGAAACCCCAAACACCTTAGCCATACGGATAATCCTATATTGCATCAGGTGTTCGAGCATAAACTCATAGCAATCTATTTTAGATTTTTCGCGAAGTAGGTGGCGGCCTTTTTTACGATATCTAGCTCTTCAGCTTGCTCTGCTAATAATCGCTTGAGCTTGGCATTTTCAGTGGCGAGTTCTCTTTCTCTATCGCTGATTTTCGCATCTTTTTTGACGGCTTTACGCCACCCATAAATTTGAGATTCATATAGTGAAAGCTGTCGTGCGGCGGCAGCGACACCGACTTTCTCTGCTAACTTAAGCGCTTCGGCTTTAAATTCAGGAGCATGTTTAATTCGTGTTTTCTTAGTTGTCATTGTTCACCTCGTTAGTGATTGTACTCACTTAACTCAGTGTCCAAAACTTCTGGTGCGGATCA
>NZ_JBFSUD010000190.1:0-1313 GCF_041467175.1 Vibrio sp. 10N.247.310.24 | reverse complement strand
TGTCTCGTCCTAAAATACGTTGACAGTTTTTCTACTAAGCCAACAGCGTCAGCTGTTGGCTTTTTTCATGCACCTCATTTGGAGTTTTCATCCTGAGACTAAGGTGCGGCCTCATGTTGTTATAGGTACTGATAGACTCTTTTACTAGTTGTTTAAGCTCTCCGAGGTTTTTACACTTATCAAGTAAGAACTCTTGTTTCAGGATTCCATTTATCCTCTCTGCCAAGGCATTTTGGTAGCAGTCATAACCATCTGTCATCGAAGGCATTATGCCGCTACTTTTCAACTTATCTTGATAAACACCTGAGCAATACTGCAGACCACGATCTGAATGATGGATACAAGGACGATGATATCGACGCCCTTTGATAGCCATATCCAGCGCTTTCACGACATCCGTCGCTTTCATTTCATTGCTCAGCTCATAGCCCATTATTTTTCGACTAAACGCATCCGTAACCAATGATAGGTAGTGAACCCCTTCATCAGATTGAACATAGGTTATGTCGCTCACCAACACACTCTCCGGACTACATGGTTGGTAGTCCTTTAATAAATTCGGGTGTTTCTTCATCCAATGTCTACTATTGGTCGTTTTTGTAAAACTACGTTTAGGTCTTACCAATAATCGTTCATCGCGTAAGTAGTTGAAAAGCGCATCTCGACCTAACTTGATACCTTGTTCTTGTAGTTTGGGTTTAAGCAAAAAATAGAGCTTTCTAGTACCAACCCGAGGCATATAACGCCTAATATCCAACACCATTTTTTTAATCGGTTTAAGCTCTAACTGACGATGATGAATTCGCTTCTCTCGTTGATAAACACTCTGCCTCGTTATACCGCATAGCTTACATATTCGAACTAAACTTATTCCTTCCTGTTTTTGAAGGCTTCTTGCTCCTTGGCTAGATACTTTTTTCTGAGACTGGTTCCGTGCTCAGCATCAAGAATATCAACCACTCTATTTAAAAAGAGATTCTTGATTTTTTCGTCTTCTAACTCTTTCTCAAGACGTTTTATTTTCTGTGCAGGTGATTCTTTAGGCTTAGGTGATTGGTGCATGGCATTCATCCTTGGATTTTGCGCCCAATCCATCTTACCGTGCTTTCGAAGCCAGGTTAAAACGGTTGAGCGGCCTTGGATACCATAAATGGTTTGGGCTTGTTTATATGTCATATCGCCTCTTTCTACAGCAGCGACAATCTGTAATTTAAAGCCTAGTGTGTAATCACGCTGAGTGCGCTTAACATAGGTCCTATTTGAAGTAGTCATAATTCGTCCTCAATGTGTAAACACATTTCAGGACGGGACAA
>NZ_JBFSUD010000189.1:0-1320 GCF_041467175.1 Vibrio sp. 10N.247.310.24 | reverse complement strand
GTAGGCGGAAAGTTTAGGTAAATCCGGACTTTCTTAACGCTGAGATACGATGTCGAGCTACTACGGTAGTGAAGTCATTGATGCCATGCTTCCAGGAAAAGCCTCTAAGCTTCAGATTGTAAGGAATCGTACCCCAAACCGACACAGGTGGTCGGGTAGAGAATACCAAGGCGCTTGAGAGAACTCGGGTGAAGGAACTAGGCAAAATGGTACCGTAACTTCGGGAGAAGGTACGCTCTTATCAGTGAAGTCCCTTGCGGATGGAGCAGACGAGAGTCGCAGATACCAGGTGGCTGCAACTGTTTATTAAAAACACAGCACTGTGCAAAATCGTAAGATGACGTATACGGTGTGACGCCTGCCCGGTGCCGGAAGGTTAATTGATGGGGTTAGTCTTCGGACGAAGCTCTTGATCGAAGCCCCGGTAAACGGCGGCCGTAACTATAACGGTCCTAAGGTAGCGAAATTCCTTGTCGGGTAAGTTCCGACCTGCACGAATGGCGTAATGATGGCCACGCTGTCTCCACCCGAGACTCAGTGAAATTGAAATCGCTGTGAAGATGCAGTGTACCCGCGGCTAGACGGAAAGACCCCGTGAACCTTTACTACAGCTTGGCACTGAACATTGAACCTACATGTGTAGGATAGGTGGGAGACTTTGAAACCGCGTCGCTAGATGTGGTGGAGTCGTCCTTGAAATACCACCCTTGTAGTTTTGATGTTCTAACGTTGGTCCCTGAATCGGGATTACGGACAGTGCCTGGTGGGTAGTTTGACTGGGGCGGTCTCCTCCCAAAGAGTAACGGAGGAGCACGAAGGTGGGCTAAACACGGTTGGACATCGTGTGGTTAGTGCAATGGCATAAGCCCGCTTGACTGCGAGAATGACAATTCGAGCAGGTGCGAAAGCAGGTCATAGTGATCCGGTGGTTCTGAATGGAAGGGCCATCGCTCAACGGATAAAAGGTACTCCGGGGATAACAGGCTGATACCGCCCAAGAGTTCATATCGACGGCGGTGTTTGGCACCTCGATGTCGGCTCATCACATCCTGGGGCTGAAGTCGGTCCCAAGGGTATGGCTGTTCGCCATTTAAAGTGGTACGCGAGCTGGGTTTAGAACGTCGTGAGACAGTTCGGTCCCTATCTGCCGTGGGCGTTGGAAAATTGAAAGGGGCTGCTCCTAGTACGAGAGGACCGGAGTGGACGAACCTCTGGTGTTCGGGTTGTCATGCCAATGGCATTGCCCGGTAGCTAAGTTCGGAATCGATAACCGCTGAAAGCATCTAAGCGGGAAGCGAGCCTTGAGATGAGTTTTCCCTG
>NZ_JBFSUD010000188.1:0-1336 GCF_041467175.1 Vibrio sp. 10N.247.310.24 | reverse complement strand
ACTTGATGTATGGAATCCACTCCCTCCTTTGCAACCTAGAGTTAGGAGAGTGAGAAAAAACCGAGGGTTCCAATATGTTGACTAAAAATGTTATCGCTATCGACTTAGCAAAAAATGTTCTTCAAGCCTGCCATATCAGCATTCATGGTGAGTTACTATCCAATAAACCTCTGAGTCGCCAGAAAATGAAAGAGTTCCTGGCAAAGGCTAAGCCTTCGATTGTCGCCATGGAAGGTTGTTGCGGTTGCCACTACTGGGGACAATTAGCAGAAAAATTTGGGCATGAAGTACGAATTATTAACCCTAAGAAGGTGAAAGGATATTTGGAAGGTCATAAAACCGATCATAATGATGCTCTCGCCATCGCTAACGCCGCTATACAAATTGGCATCAAGTACAGCCGTCCAAAGTCACTAGAACAACAATCTATGCATTCTTTAGAAACCAGCCGTAGATTCTTATCTCGTAGTGTGGTTTCCCTAGCGCTTCACATTCGAGGGACGATTTTGGGCTACGGTATAGCAAACCCTAGAGGTGAAAAAGGTTTAAAAGCATCGGTTCAAACAGTGCTTGATGGTGACACATTAATACCAGCCAATGTCGTTTCTGTTCTCTCGATGCTATGGGATCAATATAAAGAGCTGAAAGCAAAACTCATAGCATTTGAAAAAGAAAAAAACGCTTTAACTCGTCAAATTGAACCATGCCAACGATTAATGGAAATTGAAGGTGTTGGTGAAACGACTGCCGCAATGCTCTATACAACCCTTGGTGATGGCAAACAGTTTAAGAACGGAAGGCAAGCTTCAGCGTTTGTTGGTCTTACACCCAAACAACACAGTTCAGGTGGCAAGGTCTTTATGATTGGGATCGATAAATGCGGTGGTGTAAAGGAGCTACGTTCGCTTCTTTATCTTGGTGCAATGTCTTACGTTGGACGACTACCTGAAAAACCGAAGACTCAGAAGGATGCATGGTTGAGGAGTATCATAGATCGTATCGGTTTCAAGAAGGCCTGCATTGCACTGGCTAACAAGGTGGTACGGACTGCGTGGGCAATGCTTCGGTATGAGACTGAATACAAACCAGTTTTACTCACCGATTAATCACTAATAAACTCTAAAATTTTACAAAATGATGAAGCATAAAAGGTAAGACCAACCTACTGAAAACCTGACCTTTCTGTCATGCTTTCCAAGCTGCTAACTCGATAAGGACAGTAGGTGCGCAAACATCAAAGGCTAGAAGGTAGCTCCTTCAACAAGAAGCCGAATATACGTACGCATCTTAACTTTTATTACCAAAATCACTTTGTAAATACGTGGATTCCATATAC
>NZ_JBFSUD010000187.1:0-1348 GCF_041467175.1 Vibrio sp. 10N.247.310.24 | reverse complement strand
GGCTCTTCTCCGCTTAGATGAGCTTGATTTCTGGGTAAAAGGTAGAGTGAGTTTCTAGGATTGAGGTTTGTCTAATCTTCAATTTAAAGTAATCAGTATCCCTTACTCCTCGAGCTCTCCGCCTAAGAAGGCCTATCGATACATTCCCAGCTTCAACTCGGGCATTCGTTAGCCTATATTTTGCATAATTGCAGATCCCAACTCTTCTCTCCCAAAGCGCATCTGCAAAGTTGATGAGAGATAAGATCCTTGTATTTTTAGCAAGCTGGCACCACGCATCAAGCGCTGCGATCATCAAGTCAAAATTACGTTCATTCCATAAGGCTTGAAGCTGCTCTTTGAGCATATAAATAGTACAAAGTGTCTTATTGCTTTCAAGTAAATCATCCAGCCTATCTGACTGCTTATCGCTTAATTTCGGCGCATTTTTGAGGAGTAAAAATAGCGTCCCCTTAAGCATTTTTTTCTCGTCATGCGTTCCTCTCCTAAACGCTTTATTACGCTCTTTCCTTATCAGAAGAGAGTAGTTCTGCATAACGTGAAACCGGTCAAAAACGATGTCTGCATTCGGAAGAGCCTTTCTCACCGCTGATTGGTAAGATTGACCCATATCCATTGATACCGCTTGGATGCCGTCTCTCGTTTGTGGTGATAATTGTTCAAAAAAGTTGATGAGTACGTTTGAAGTCCGTCCATGATCAACCCAGATAAGTTGTCCTGAAACCAGATCATAAACAACGGTCATATAGTCATGGCCTTTAGCCCTGGCGACTTCATCAACGCCAATATGAACAAGGTTGGTCAACTTCTTAGGCTCTAAAGCGGGCAAGGTAGATAACAGAAATGCTTTATCGATATTTTTCACGGTTTCCCAGCGAATGTCTAAATGCTTAGACACTGCATGGATGCTCATATAGCGGCATAGTCCACTAATAAAGTGACAGAATCTCTTGGTATAGCGACCACCCTTATCAACAAAATCAGTGGCTTCAATCAATCTTCGGCCGAGCTTATCTCTCGTCTGAGCCAGTTCAATTTCTATTACGCAAGGGCGACCACTTACAGGTAAATCTGACAGGCGACGTTGAACATAGTGGTCGACGGTACGCGGTGCTCCAGTCTCAGGGTCAACGACTTTACAGCGTCTGTCTCGCTTGCATTTGACGAGTACTGAATGAGTGCACTCTTCGAGCGTTACAGACTGTACGGATTGACCTTTAAAATTAAATAGAGCGGAAGATAATAACGACAAACTACAACACTAAGATATAAGACAGGAAGTAATTATAAATCAATGCTTTATTGATTTTATTGTTAATTTATAGACTCATCTAAGCGGAGAAGAGCC
>NZ_JBFSUD010000186.1:0-1389 GCF_041467175.1 Vibrio sp. 10N.247.310.24 | reverse complement strand
TTTGTTTGTACTGACCATCACCTTGGCGTTCATAGATTCGAAGGTAAGGCGTTTTGCCAACAACCTTGATTGAGTCGGCAATGGCGTCCATCGCTTCTAACCAATCTGGGTCGGTAATGTTTAACTGGCGAAGACTAAGCACTTGGTTTACATCGATGTGACCTTGCTTGTTTACGCGGAAAGACAAATCAACAAGGGCTTTAATTTCATCGCTTGAATTTTCATTCCAACGGTTTATGCATTCGTCAATTTTTGCCTTAGCCGCTTGGATGCGTTCATCGAACACGCGGTGCTCTCCAATTGAGCGTTGCACCTTGTATTTGCCATCAAAAGAAAGCAGCGTAACGTTGCCTTTGGTGCCACCGTATTTCACATCAAATTCAGCAGAGCTTAGGTCTACAAAATCCGCGACGTTCTGCATGGTTTCTTTCTTAAACAGCGCAAGGATTTCTTGTGTCGCAATCGCTTTTTGTACGATGTCGGCAACAACATCATCACGCAGTAAATCAACGTCTTTGATTTGGCTTACGGGTACTTGGTGGCCTTGGCCGTTGAAGCGAAAACCGTCTTGTGGTTGGGTTTGATTAGTCATTATTTTTCTCCACGATATTGAATGTAAAAGCGCCGTCTTTTTCGGTAACTTCAACTTCGTCGAAGTCTGTTGCATCTAGATCTTCAATGGCAGTTTCAAGAGTGAATAAATCGTCTTTCGCGATGTCTACTTTCTTTTCTAAATGCAGACGTTGCGTATCTAAAAGCTCTAGGTATTTTTCTTTGCTAATGGTTTTCATTTGGTTCTCACTTATTAAAAATTCTTAGGCTGCACCGCAATAAGCTCAGGTGCGTATGGGTTTAAGTACTGAGTTATGTATTTCGCGTTGATGTTGTCGGTCTCACTTTCTACCCAGCGAACTAGGCAACCGCTAAGCTTTGCGATGTGTGAAACTTTAAGTGTCTTACCCGCCTGTTCACGCACTTCGCTTGATTTACTAACAAGCCATACAGGTGGAAACTCGATGGTAATAACAGGGATGGCAATGCCAGTGCTTACATTCACGATCAAGCTTCCTGCCGTTTCTAATCGAGACAGGGCATTAGCCACAGCGCGACGTTTTTCATTTAGATGCATCATTCGCTTCTTCCTCCATTTCAGCCTTTGCGATTGGTGCGCATTTCGGGCAGTAGTCGTAGTCATCGTTAAATTCGATCAACCAACCTTTAGCCTCTAAGTTGTAATATTCAATTTCGGCTTGGGAAGGGTCACAGCTGCTAAGTTCAACTGTTCTAGAGCAGTCACCGCCATCACATTCAACTTCTGATTTAAAAGACATATCTCACCTCAATCGTTGGTTTCTAATTCAGCAAACGCTTTGCGCAGCACTTGCTCAC
>NZ_JBFSUD010000185.1:0-1412 GCF_041467175.1 Vibrio sp. 10N.247.310.24 | reverse complement strand
TAATGCCGTTCACTTAAGAGTGAACGGCATTTTTGTTCTTAGCATACCGTTGTGGTCTGGGTTTAACTGTTCTAGGGAATGTCCTTTCCCTTCGCCCTTCAAGTATTAAGCTTTCAGCCATGTTGTGGAACCCTTTTAGCTGACGAGGTATTGCGCCTGGTGTTGAGTAAGGTAAGCCTACAAGTAACGCAGATACATGAGCTAATGTGCCGTTAAAACTCAGTTGATAAGGAAGGTAATTTCCCTTTAAATTGAAGCAGAGCTCGACCATCTGGTATCGGATTAAATTGTAAGTAAGCAAGATGCCCCATAACTCCTGCTTTACCAGTTCTGGTAAACGACTTCGCAGCGTGAGACGATTTCCAAGCATGTATTGTTTTTGCTCTCGGTAGCCTAGCTCAATTTCCCAACGATGTTCATAAAGGCCTGCAATATCTTTTGATGGGTAACGCAGGGAGTCCGTCATGGAGGTTAATACTTGGTAGTCTTTTCCTTTAATTTTACGAGTGACAAGTCGAGCGGTTATCGACTTTGGTAAATCAGGCCATAGCTTTCTAGCCCTTGGGTTACTGTGTAATTGAACCAGTTTGTCATTTCGCCCTAAAGATTGAACAATGTCATATTGTGTATTTTTCTTGAGGGGGATAAGCCAATGACGCTCCGAGCCAGAGTCTTGCCATTTATGTAATAAGCCTAAAGAATAGAACCCCTTATCGAACATTGTCACGCTATGGTTTGGTGTTGTTTCTATCAGTTTTTCAGCTAATATCATTTCGTTTGTATTGTAATTATCAAATGCACTGGCCGTAATAATGTGACTGCTTAGTTCCATTTGGCAGACCATTCTCACTTGCGGATATTGCGTCCCTTTTTGTCGAGAAAATGCTTTTTCATTTTGCGGGTTATCGGGCGTTCGCCAAACAACGCCATCGACGCCAAGAAGCGTTAATCCATTCCACTGGGGTAACTTTGCACTTTTTAACCATGACGTAGTCATTCGCTCAAAGACCGCTTTAATTGCGTCTTCACCCAACGTCTTTCGACGTTGAGTTAACGCACTCGGTGCGACAAAAGCTTTACCTGTACGGTCGACAATATCAAGTTGGTTCACTAAATCTTTCATGGATTTACTGTTGTAGATAGCCATTCCAACAAGCAGCCACACCATGGATTCTAAAGTTAATTTCCTCTTTCTCATCGTGACAGTATCAGTAAGAGAATAGGCTTCGTCGATGAGTTCAATTGGAAGCAAGTCAGACAAAGTCTCAACGCTGCTAGGTTTCCAATCATTAATTATGTTTAGAGCTTGAGAAACATCCATAAAAAAATCCAAGTGCATTAAATACACTTGGATTTTGACAGCTCGGAAGGATCCTTCAACCGATCACTTTGGCTTTAACTGATCGGCATTA
>NZ_JBFSUD010000184.1:0-1441 GCF_041467175.1 Vibrio sp. 10N.247.310.24 | reverse complement strand
TAACACTGATCATTTAAGCATTTTCCTGATCAGTTGAACGATCCTACAGATGGTTAACAATACCCTTAAGCACTTTTGTTTAAGGGTATTTTTTATGCTGTCACACTGGTTAATCGATGTTGACGATTTTGCTAATCCAGAATCTCTTTCTTTGTTTCAAAAAGACCTTCCGCTAGATTGGATAAACCAAGCTTTATCTGAAACGAACAAAGCGAGTATGCGCCGTAGAAAGCTACCCGCAGAACTCGTTGTATGGTTAGTCGTTGGTATTGGTTTATATCGAGATAGACCGATTACCGATGTACTCGATAAGCTCGACCTCAAATTGTCTAATTCATTGGGTGAAACGATTGCACCTAGTGCAATTCCTCAGGCAAGAAAACGCCTCACCGCTGAGCCTTTAAAGTCATTATTCTCAATCACAGCAAAGCATTGGACACAGTCGGAAGATGCGGGTGATAAATGGAATGGTTTGAGCCTATTTTCAATCGATGGCACACAGTTTAGAACTCACGATAACCCAAGCTTAGCTGAGCATTATCAATATGTTTACTACCGAAAAGACAGGCACACTGAGTACCCAATCGTTCGAATGTGCGCACTCACATCACTACGGAGTCGCCTTATTCATGATGTGGCTTTTGGGGAAAGTTCTAAAGGTGAAATCAGCTATGCAAAAGATTTAATTTCATCAGCAGTTCCGAATTCATTGACCATTTTTGACCGTTGCTACTTGAGCGCAGAACTTATGCTTAACTGGCAACAAGAGCATGGAACAAGCCACTGGATGACACCAATAAAGTCGAATGTGAAATATGAAATCATCGAGCAGCTCGATGATGATGGGCGAGATCTGATTGTGGAGATGAAAGTCTCTCCCCAGGCTAGAAAACAAGACCCGAGTCTCCCAGAAACGTGGAAAGCTAGGCTAACTCTATATCCCGATGACGTTGAACAACAACCCAATCATATACAAGGGCTGCTGACTTCTCTAACAGATAGAAAATACAGTTTAAAATCATTATTAGATGTGTACTTCGAAAGGTGGGAAATCGAGAATAGCTATGGCGAGATTAAGCATGACATGCTTGAAGATGAAATCCTGCTCCGCAGTCAATCTGTAGAGGGTGTAGAGCAAGAGATATGGGGTATCCTTATCGCGTATAACTTAATCCGTCTGGAGATTAGCCGAATAGCAAAAGAGGCTGAAGTCTCGCCACTTAGGATAAGCTTTACGATGGCACTTCGAGATATTCAAGATGAGTTGATGTGGTGTGCTATCGCCTCCCCAGGTTCGGTTCCCAAAAAGCTGCGAGCTATGAGAGAGCGAGTGAAACGTTATATTTTGCCCGAAAAACAAAAACGGCCCAAAGATAGGACCGTTCGTTTTAGTAAGACTCGCTACACTGTGCGATCTAAACACCTTAAATGATAGGTGTTG
>NZ_JBFSUD010000183.1:0-1571 GCF_041467175.1 Vibrio sp. 10N.247.310.24 | reverse complement strand
AGCGATTCAACAGGGACTATGTTTTCAGACGCAAGGGCTTTAGACATCTTTAGCGTCTCCATAGCCGCGCATCTGGAACATGTATTGCGCCATCTGCTCAACAAACACGTCAGCGCCTAATGTCTCTTGAAGCTCTGGCAGCTTTTCTAAGAACGTTTCATAACTGTCTGACGCATTGGCCAGTTCGATGATCGGGTTCATGAAGTCTTCCGCAACTTCTTCCCAGTCGCTCATGGCTTCATCGGTTAAGTCGTTCATTTCCGCTTCAGCGGTTTTGCTCACACGGTTAATGGCAAGACCTGGGCGTTGTCTGTTCATCGCCGCAGGCATGGTTTGCGCTAAAATGGCAGAGGTTGGCATGAGCACTTCTTCGTTCTCATCGGGCTCAGGTAATCCAAACTTTTCACGTACGCTCGATGCAGAGACTTTAAAACCACGATCAATAAGAGGCGTGATGCTATCAACCAACATCTTCAAGTCTTCTGGCTGAGGAAGTTGAATGCGTACTTTCGGGTAATGCTCTTGCGGGCCCCAGTTCAAAATAATGTAAGGCTTAACCAGGTACTCATTAATGCAAGACTGAAGCTGACGCGCATCCCACTCGGCAATATCCATACGCACATCATTATGCACGTTGGCTTGAGATTGTGAGCTGCCGTTATCAGCGGTCATGGTTTGACCAAGTACCGCCTTACTGGTTTGTTCATCACACCAACGAGCCATGTTTTCAAACAGCGTATTACCGCCATTGCCTTTAGCCGTTTCGATAAGCTCTAGCTTCATAGATTCAGGGATGACCGCACCTGCATCGCTGGCAATACGACCAATGGCATTCACCAGAGTACTAATATCTTCGGTACTGGCGTTCGGGCCGTACTTACCCACACGAACCGGAATACCAAACACTTCAGCAAACGCCCACCAATCACGAACCGTGAACGACTTAAGCATGTACATCACGGCAACCAATCGCGCTAAACCGTTGCGCCATACGCTGCCAGATTTAGATCGAGGCTTATGCACCATAAACTTATACGGGTCTAAAGGCGCACCGCTTGGCGCGTCATCGCTGATAAGCAAAATCTCTTGAAGCGTTTCGTTGTCCTGGCGTAAGTAGCGAGGGTCTACCCATTTATAATCTTGTGGCTTCCATGGGGTCTGTTTGGTATCCCAAAGTATCTGCACCACAGACAAGCCTTTACCTAGGCCATCAAGCAAGTCAAACAGCAGCTCTGGGATTTGGTCATCATCCATAATGGCGCGAACACGTTCTGCCATTTCCACATCGGCTTTGTCTTCACTCGCCGCCACAACGGTTGGGGCAATCGCCGCCACAGCCAACTTACGGGTGCGCAGCTGCGCCGCGTAGTGCAAATCGCGCTCTTCCATTTCTTCGGCAAGCGTCATGTAATCTTCGGGGTTGTTCCCATCCACTACACTGCGAAGTAATCCCGCTAATCGAAGCGGGTTTAAAGTAGAGGCGACACTGGCAGGTCGAGGGTTACGCACACTGGTGGTGTACGCCTTGGCAATATCTTCAGACAGTAGCGTCTTATCGGCTTTTAATGGCT
>NZ_JBFSUD010000182.1:0-1650 GCF_041467175.1 Vibrio sp. 10N.247.310.24 | reverse complement strand
ATCGCACAGATAAGAAAAAACACCATGAGGGAAATAATTGCGATGGAGAGTTAGGGTTTTCATAGCACAACCAGTTTAGTAATGGGGTTACGTTTAACTGATTGTGCTTTCTATTTAGATGAATCTAAAAATAACGACATTTGTCTCTAGAGGTGGGTTAGAACAGTTCTTGTTGATGTCTTTTGATTTCTTGCGCTCTCATTTGCCTAATGGCCATATAAACATTTTGAGTCGATATTCCGTGTTTTTTTGCTAGCTCCGGAACGTTGTTTCCGTTGAACTCTTTCCATATGCGCATTCGCTTTAGCTGGTGTTCTAAAAGCTCCCCTTTAGGAAAGTAATACTGAAGCCCGCCAGTATCAGCGCAAAGACGAGAAAGCAACACTAAAGCATAGCCGTCATCTAAGCCTAATTTATTTAATTCGGAACGTAAACTCTCATAAATAGTAAGCATCATGTCTGGCCAACGGTGGCGACTTTCATCTGTTGGCAATAGAGTCTCCAAATCATCAACGCTAACATCATCATACCCAAACATTTCGAAATTTTCTTCACTGTGCATATTCGCCCCCATAAATGCAAAATACCTCCATGTTGGAGGTATTTCTAATATATAACATCGAATATAGCTTGGGGACGCTGTTTAATTTCCCCGTCGACTATCTAAAGGCTTAATTACAAAAAAATGCACCGCACAGCCAATAGCTAGAATAATTGCAATAGTAAGCCCAGCTTTCGACAGAAATAATTGCAAGTCCCAATCAAACCCGTTGAACACACCCCAAATTAGAAAGAAAAAAGCCCCACCAAACGCCATGCTAACTAAGCTTCCTAGCACATACACCACAAGCCCTATTGAATCCCATACTTTCATTAATAACCCTCCTTATAATATGCAGCCAATTTATCATAACCTGCTTCTGCCGTGCACTGTTCATTTAATGGAATACGATCACCACTTTTAGTGATCACTTCGGACATCAATCGATAATGCCATTTCTTCAAGGCTTCTAACACTTCAGCCGCTTGAGTTGACTTAAGCCAAACCGCCTTTTCAATGCCACGTCCATTTGATGCAGTAGTCATGCGCTTCACATAAGCATCAATCGCAACGTCGTTCGCATTGCGGATAAAGCCTTGTTTGTGCATGGTACGCCAAATCGCACGAATCTTTGCTACTTCTGGCGCTCTTGCTTGTGGCTTGCGTTTTGGTTTAAAGCCTAGCGCTTTCATTCTGCCTAACACTTTGGTTAGTTGAATGTCGTTCAAGCCTTTTGCACTTCGCTTGCCTGTGCATTGCTCAAGAACGTCACGATAAGAATCATCTTCCATGGCAAGATCACGCTTAGCGATTTGGACAAGTTTGAGTAAGTTAGACATTGCTCCCCCTAAGCCGCTTTGCGTTTGGCGCTCTTGAGATCCAATCGACAAGCTTTGCACCAACTCTGCAACCCATCGGGGTTTCTTCTGCATGGCGACCAGAACAAGGTGTCTTGCGGCCAATATTCTTGGCAGTGTGGGCACCATTTCTGCAAGCCTAGTTCAGCATCGAGCATGGCTTTACCATTCGCTAAGCGGCGTTGTAATAAACCTGATTTCATTAGTGGTGTGTATTCACCAAACATAATAAAAACCTCCTATAGCTTTGTG
>NZ_JBFSUD010000181.1:0-1659 GCF_041467175.1 Vibrio sp. 10N.247.310.24 | reverse complement strand
GTCCAACAGGTATTTATCCATTGTGCTACGACAACGGATAAATACTTAAGCGTTAGCAATCTTCATCAGATACATTAATAGGAGGAAATCAATGGAAAGGTTTGAAATTATTGTAAACCCAACAGGAGGGAAAAAGGCTATTGCATTAAGTGAGCTATCGGAATTTTTAAGATGTTTTGAGCAATCTTATGCATTAGCTAACTATTACTATTGTGCTATTGATCACAAAGGGTTTATTAAATCAGGGAGTAAGTCAGAAGTCGAGCGATTAAAACTATTTTTTTCAAAAAATAAAAATATTGAAATGTCGCTAGCACATACAGAACCACTTTTATTTGACAGTATAAATACTAATAGCCCTTTGAAATTTGTTGGTTATTGTTCTGGTGTATCTATTTTGGCGCTTTCCCTTTCTGTTGCCCTTGCTGGTGGAGAGGTTGATTTAACAAACAATACTTTCAAGGTGAACTCTTTGACAGAAGCTGTTGGAAACTATAAAAAGCAAATATCTGAAATAGAGGGCGAGCCGAAGGAGCCAGAAGCTCTGAAGCATAAGCCTCGTAGACGCCCCTCAAGGTTCTAGATTGCTAACAATCTGTTTAGGGCTAATTCGCAACGCTTGGCATTTTTGCTATGCGTTGCGTTTTGTGTTTAAGGTGGTATGCGGCGGCCTCGGCATTGCGTTGCTCACACCTTAAAAGGGCGCTGACGGATCCCCTCATATTTTCCCTAGTCCTGCATTGTGTGTGAGCCTTTGATATTCGAACATTCCCCATTGATATTGGGATTCGTTAATTTGATATCGCCGATGATTTCGTACCTCTCTTCCTAGACGAGGTATGGATAGAACTCGGCGGTGTTTAATGCTATTGGCTTGGAAGTCAAAATGCCACTTGGCTTGTACAGCAATGAGGCCATTCCACCACATCAAGATTTCAGCGAGCAACGCAATAAGAAGCAGGATATCCAATCGCTTAGTACAACGAGTTCTGTTGTGACGAAGTGCGATCCCATAGGCGTACTCTTTAGATCGCGGAAGGCTTCTTCTATTTGCATGCGCTTGGCGTACAGGTTGGTAATTTGTACTTCATTTAAGATATGTCTAGGGGTATTGGTCGCGAGTTGTAGTGGTCAACAAATTCCGGACACTGACTTAAGCCGATTTTCGGCATTTACTGGCGACAGCCCATCATTTGCTTGATGAGGCCGTTGCCGATTATAGTAACTCATCAGGTAATGGCTGATGTCTTTCTTAGCTTGAGCTTGTGTCAGGTAACCTGTTGCTGGTATCCACTCGGTTTTCAAGCTTCTAAATAGCCGCTCCATGGGAGCGTTGTCCCAACAATTACCACGACGACTCATGCTTTGAGTTATACGATATCGCCAAAGTCTTTGGCGATATTTACGGCTGCTATATTGGCAGCCTTGATCTGAATGGAACATCACGTTCTTCGGACATCCTCGTAGCTCCCAGGCCATCTCCAAAGCTTTAGATACTAATTCAGTATCGGGCTTATCGGATAAAGACCACCCCACAACGCGTCGGCTAAATAGGTCAAGCACTACCGCTAAATAGGTCCACTTCGAACCTGACCAAATATAAGTAATACCAATTCCATTAAATTCATGATCTAATATAGACTCTGAAAGGAGCCTATA
>NZ_JBFSUD010000180.1:0-1666 GCF_041467175.1 Vibrio sp. 10N.247.310.24 | reverse complement strand
CAAACGCAGCTTTAAATGAAGGCATGTTCTCGCGGTAGTAACCCACAGAGAGCATGACCTCAACCACTTCTTCGCCGTACTCGTATCGGGCTTGTTCGGCTAGGTACTGGCCATTACCACGTGCATCGAGATAAATACCATCACGGCGCGGCAGTTGATCACATATATAGTAGAGGGCTTGTTCTTGCTGCTTGAATGGCACGTTACCAAGCTCTAATAAAAATGGGACTTCTCGCGTTGTGTTGTTATGAACCGCTATTGGTGCGTAAACAGTTAAGTCTCCAGAACGCGCGAAATCTTCTCCTAGTGAATGACGAAGTTTAGGATCGAGCTTATCGAGTTCTGGCTGAACGTGTTCTTCTAACCACTCTTTCATCTCAGCTTCACGGATGTGCTCTTTCGCTTCGTTAAACGCCTTAGAACCAGTGAAGCTTAATACTGGGCCATCTAACCGTGCAGCACGTTCACGCAAGCCACGACTAATGTAAGCACCACCGCCATTCTTCGGCACACATTGATACTCTTCAAGTGCATCTTCTTCGGTGGCCGTGTCACGAAGCAGGTTCGCTTTCCATTCATCTTCGAGTTCTTGCGTCCAAGGTGTCTTCTTAACCTGGCATATACGTTTGTATAGCCCTTGTTCGCAAGCGTTATCTAAGGTGATGGTGTGGATCGAGTAACGCTTTTTACCTGCACGACTGTCTTGAATTAGGGTGTTGAATAAATTCTCGATGCCGTTATGGGTACTGATTAAGCGAACCTTTGAACCCCACATGGTTAATGCAAGGGCCGCTTTTAGCACTTCGGCTAATCGTTCATGGAAGGCCGCTTCATCGATGATAACCGTGCCCTGCATACCACGCAGGTTAGAAGGGTTACTTGATAGAGCTTTGACTTTGAAACCAGACGCAAAGTTGATCACGTAAGTCAGAATGTCTTTATCTTCATTCTCGAAGACTTCTTCACTGACATCATCACACGCGCAGCTGTAAGCTTTGGCCCACATCGAGACAGCATCAATAAACTCTCGTGCCATGTCTTTGGTTGAACCAACATAGAAGACATCTTCACCGCCTGCACTAGCAGAGGCGGCAGCACTCAATGCTGAGTCTGCCGCTTCTGCCCATGTCACGCCTGTTCGTCGGCTTTTCTCTGCAATCTTTAATTGAGAGTCATCCGCTATCCAGCGCTTTTGATAAGGCAGCAATACATCATTCTTATCAAACTCGCCAGACAAGATCGCACTGCGACTTTGTGATGTGGTTTCATTTTCCATCAGCGTTATCCAAGCATTGCACGAACGGCGCAATCTTTAGCTTCTAACAGCTTTCTTAATGCGATTTCACGCTCTTCATTATCAGGTAGGTCTTCAGCTATTAAGTAAGCCAACTCATTGAAGGGTTTGCTGACCGTTTGTAAACGATCAGGTAAATGCAAGTATTTAAAATACTGAAGTATCTTCGGTGGTGTCGGTTTCTTAATTCCCATTATGCAATCCCCAATATGCCTTTCTTAATGTCTTGAATGGTTTCAGCGGTCACGCCAGCCTGCTTCACAATGGCTTCAGTTGCATCGGCCACTTCTGCCGCAAATGCTGCACGTATTTCTTTCTCAACCTTATGGCTCACCATTGAGGCTTGCTCGATACGTTGAATAACCAAAGCGA
>NZ_JBFSUD010000179.1:0-1674 GCF_041467175.1 Vibrio sp. 10N.247.310.24 | reverse complement strand
GATCGTAGGTTCTTGATTTAGTTCCATTGAATTACGCAACAAAGCCGCGTTTATGCTCCCGATATACTGCAGGTCGATGGCACTAGCTATTTCAGAAACCGAAATTCCCCGTTCCAAAAGAGCAGAAGTCTGGTATCTTCTGCCCTCGCTCAACTGCTGATAATTCATGGTAGCACTGCTTGTTTCTTTGACGAGAAGAGCGTACCACTTTAGGCGGTTGGCTTTCTCCCGAATTGTGTTAATCGGTTACCTAACTTGATAAAAGGTTTTTCTACAACTTGAAGAGTAATGTAACTAAAGGCTAATATGCTAATTAAAGCCTGTAAGTCGGGATGAATGATATTAATAGAATATTGATCGTAAAAAGATTTTATAGAATTCCAAGGCCAATTATGAAATAAGTATACAGAGTAAGTTAAGTTGGATAGAAGTAATACAGTCGATGTTACTTTTAGACTTTCCCTATACCACCAAGTAGTGATAAATATTGTCAGAGCAATTAAAGAAAAATGTGAATAGAACCAATCAGGGGAATATGAATACATTAGGTAGTAGTGTATTCCTAAAATCAGTGATGTTGGAAATAAAACCAAATATAGTTTAATGATATTTCTTTCATATAAAAATATCATTGAGCCGATAAATAACATGGGGCTATAAATAGAGAATATCCCTTGAGACCACCCTTCACCAGAAGGGAATGGAGAGGTGAGCCCAATAACAGCACTAGTAACTAAATAAATATACGGAAGACGTGAGGTTAGGTTGTCGAAAATATTTACTTTTTTGAGAATCCCCATGTATATATAAAACATTACTTCAACTCTCAAAGTCCACTCTACGCCCCAAAGAGTGTGAGGTGCATTAAAAAAATCACCGATGAGAAAAAGTTGTGGGATCAAAATCTCAGCATCTGGTATTACTCCAAATGAGTAGT
This sequence comes from Vibrio sp. 10N.247.310.24, assembly GCF_041467175.1. NCBI lineage: Bacteria > Pseudomonadati > Pseudomonadota > Gammaproteobacteria > Vibrionales > Vibrionaceae > Vibrio > Vibrio sp. 10N.247.310.24. The sequence goes on along the minus strand of NZ_JBFSUD010000179.1, from coordinate 737 downwards.
AGTCATGGATATACTGTAGTGATACAGCAAAAATATACAACGGGTATATCCTAAAGAAACGCTTAATAAAGAAAACAGAAGAGCTTTCATTATTGAGAACAAAAGTTATTATATAGCCAGATACGAGAAAGAAAACGATTACCCCAGTCCCGCCCCCTTGAAAAGCTGAAAGTATAGTGAGTGATATGTAGTTTAAGTAGCTTGGTAACTGACTCCCAACAATTGCTTGTTCGAGCATATTGTAAAATTTGTGAGCAATAACAACAGTAATAAAAGCAAATACTCTCAAGTAATCAAGGAAAACTATTCTTCTATTTTTCAAAAAACCACCTGTATCAGTAGCAAACGTAAAGGCATGCATTCTAACATTGTTGATGCTTGAAGGCATGTTTTATTGGCCCCTCAAAACCACCGCCTAGGGCAGTGGTGATTGTTCCTTGAGGCTATACCTGAAGAAGTGCCCTCTTATTTACCACAAGTAAGAGGAAACAACCACATGGGCGATTACAGAAGTTCATCACACGTCCATTGGCGTTGCAAATACCATATAGTTTGGACTCCAAAGTACAGATATAAGATTTTGAAAGATTAGGTTGGAAAGGAGCTTTATCGTTCAATCTATATCTTGTGCAATATGAAAGACTGCGAGTTTTTAGGGCTTTGTTGCGTAATTCAATGGAATTAAATCAAGAACCTACGATCTGATCAGCTACCACCACTCTCTCTCGTAGCCTTAT
>NZ_JBFSUD010000178.1:0-1716 GCF_041467175.1 Vibrio sp. 10N.247.310.24 | reverse complement strand
CCCATCAACATAAGTTTAGCGGATGTTTGACAACCGGGGGAATCCATGTAGCCGCATTAAGGTGTGAGCAACGCTACCATGAAACAAAACCATTGCGCCATAAACACGAAACCCAACGATGACAACAAAAATGCCAAGCGTTGGGAATCACTCTTAAATACTTTGTTTAGTTTTGTTTACTTATACTAATTCGGGAGCATTAAAATGATAAGGTATAGTGATTTGTCGTAATCCAGCTCTAGATAGAATAGCCATTGTATCCTCGCGAATTATTGAAAACATCAATGACAAACACAGTTCTACACGCTCTTGTTCTGGAAAAGTATTAAAAGCATCTACATCGTAGATATTGTAATCCGATATATATTCACCATTTATATTAAACAGTGTTTTATCTTCATTAAACCCATGAACTTTCAGAGTTGCTATAAGTTGAATTACTTCGTTTTTTTCTGTTTCAATTAACTGTACTTCACAAGAGAACTCCAAAGAGCCACCATTACGTGCCATCTCTGAATCTTCAATTTTAAAACTTGAAGAAAGCAACCTAGTATCGGTTAACTCTACAATATTTAGCTTGCTACCCATTGAAGCTCCTCCCGCTTATCTTTTACTACCCACTGCGGAGACTCTTGATCTTTAAAATTATCAACGTATTCTTTAAACAAATAAGTTGCAGCCACTTTCTGATACTTGTTAATTTGCTCTTGCAAAGCATCAAATCGAGACTTTACTTCTTCAACTACGCTCTTAGAAAGCTGACATTGACCATAATTCATAGAAAGAGAAGATACTAAGTACTGGTTCAAACTCACATCTTCTAATTCAGCCTCTTGAATTAATCGAGCATGCAACGTTTTTGGCATACGCAGAGTTACTCTACCACTTGCAAGCACCCTCTCATCATAACGAGGAGAAGGTGCAGGAAATGCTATATTTTGCTCTTTACACATTTCATATGCAGTTTCAATTGTATCAAGAGCCAGAGTTCTTGCCTCTTCAAACGTGTCACCATACTCTTCAACATCTGAAAGCTCCGCTACTCTCGCTACAAATAGCTCTTCACCTTCAACAATTTCTTTCCGTACTGAAACTGTGTAACGCTCAGAATCAAAGTTTTTCATCATCTTTCACTCATAATTTCCGTTAGTTCGGAATTGTATTTTCTTAGTACACGAATCGTGCTTACTACGTATTGAAACTTCATTGCCCTTTTAGGGTAATGTCCACAATCAATACTGTGGGTTGTGAAAGCCCCACTTGTTTTTTTAGTTAATACTTCATGTACAAAAACTTTATGACCTTCTGTTTTACCTTCTTTCCATGTAAAGCCAATTTCCTCCATGTATAACAGTAAACCATCTTTACCATTACAGGAGATAGAACGCTTTCGGTTTTGAAGGTCATCAATTATCTCGTCTAATCGGCTCATACTCTAATACTAATAGTAATAGTAAGTGACACTACAGGTGGTGTCATTGTTTTTGTTTATAACATTTCGTGATATCGAGTGCAAGAAATGAACGAAAAATGAAAAGGAATATTGTTCGAAGCGCGCATAAAAACTTAACGCTTTAATAAGTGGCTGTAACCACTGATTTTTCCGAGCCTATCAAACTCCAAGCCGAGATTGCCCAGCGTCGATAAGTCCACTTAATTAATTTGTTGAACGAAGCCGCTGCGCGGCAGAGTAAAGCGAGTGCAAGCCATACTCTT
>NZ_JBFSUD010000177.1:0-1718 GCF_041467175.1 Vibrio sp. 10N.247.310.24 | reverse complement strand
TTACCAGGCGCTACATAGATAGCCATACAAAACCTTTAAACTAGTTTAACAGCAATATTGTTCATATTTGATGTAGTGATGAATCTAAGAAAAACAAGGTTATCCGTAAAAAGACATACGTTTTAAAAAACTCACTAAAAAAAATTATTGGTGTTCATTATTCCTATGTTCAATTGCGTGACTCCGTAACGCAGAACAGCTCCTAATAGGGAGCTGTTCTTGTGTCTAAATTTGGGCCACACTAAGTGCCGTTACGTTAAATAAATGAAACAACTAGTCTACCGAGCTAAACGTGTATCCCTCACGAGGGATAAACGGAGCTCGGAAATCGCCTTTTAAAAAGTAATAGATATCTTGTGAGTTATCATGGACAACCTCGTAGCAGCTTTCCCCACTACCAAAGTTTGAACAATATTTATTATTTTTAATGCGCCATGTGCCTTCGCTGGGTTTTACATCACCACTACTCATCCACCACGTTGTGCCTGAATCGGAAAAATATTGAACTGTTTTTTTCCCGTAATGAACACCATGAATAGTATTATTGCTAAGCAACAAATCTACTTCTGGTGAATTAACCGGCACTTCTTTAGCTAAGACAGAACATGTTACTCCTAGAAGTATTACTGCAATGATTTTTTTCATTTATATCTCCATTATATTTATAATTACGTTAAATCGCATATATAGAAACCCAATTCAGATTTAATATCAATTTAAATTTAATATCAATTCAAAAAATGAATAATTAGAGCAAATTTGATTGGTATTTATACCCGTGATCATTGAAGATGCTTGATTTTCTTTAGAATCAGGATCATGCTACGAGCCATGAAAATTGCACTGACTCCTCAACAGAAACTACAACTCGGACAAATGCACGACAATGAACGTGACAGTCGAGTTTGCGACCGTATTAAGGCTGTTTTGCTAGCTTCTGAAGACTGGAGTCAGACTATGATTTCACAAGCCCTTCGTATTAATGAATCGACCGTTGCACGTCACCTCAGTGACTACGTTCTTTCTGAAAAACTTAAGCCTGAAAATGGCGGAAGCCAAAGTAAACTTTCTGCTACTCAAACCATGCACCTAATCGAGCATTTGACTGAGAAAACCTATTCTCATACTCATCAAATTGTCGCCTATGTTAAAGAGACATTTGGACTTGATTATACGGTTTCAGGTATGAACAAATGGCTTCACCACAATGGCTTTAGCTACAAGCAGCCGAAAGGCGTTCCACACAAGTTTGATGAAGCAAAACAACAAGCCTTCATAGATGGTTATAAATCACTAAAGGCAAGCTGTGGTAAGGGTGAAACGATAGTTTTTATCGACGCTGTTCACCCAACCTTATCAACCAAAATATCTCATGGCTGGATACGTACTGGTCAGGATAAAGTGATTGAAACAACGGGTGATCGCAGCAGATTGAACATTATTGGTGCACTGAACCTGTCGGATATTGGTGCCACCATTGTTCACGATTACGAAAGCATTAACAGTGAAAGTATTGTTCGCTTTTTCTGTAAGTTAAGAGAGAGCTATCTGTTAGCCCATAAGCTTCATATCATCTTAGATGGTGCAGGATATCACCGCAGTGACTTAGTCAAAGATGCGGCGTTTGTCCTAAATATCGAACTGCATTATCTTCCACCTTATAGCGGCTTTGTTGCGTAATTCAATGGAACTAAATCAAGAACCTACGATCTGATCAG
>NZ_JBFSUD010000176.1:0-1792 GCF_041467175.1 Vibrio sp. 10N.247.310.24 | reverse complement strand
TCGAAAGCTGCGCTGACTGAAGCGAACTATGAAGCGGCAGTTCAATTGCTTGGTGGTATGAAACGTGCCGACGGTGTCCCCCTTGGTGTTCGCCCTACCACGCTTGTGGTTGGTTATGCGAACCGTGCGGCAGCGAAGAGGTTGATTGAACGAATGCTCATCGAAGGCGGTGATACCAACGTGTATTTCCAAGACGTAGAAGTGATCGTTTCTCCATTCATCGCTTAACCAGCAACACAGATTGGCGGTAGCAATGCCGCCAACCTTTAGGGATTTATGCCATGACTGTAAAAGTTGAACTTAATCTAAACACTTGGACGCTTATTTCTTCTGCTGCGGCGGGTTATATGGACAACCAAGCAGGCAGCGTTGTGAAGTACCGTGTTGAAGACTCAGCACCATCCGATGCTGAAACGTTTGGGCACCAACTGAAGCTTGAAAAAGGCATTGGTTGGTCTCGCGCTGTAGCGAAAAATATTTACGGAAGAACGGCCAGTTCAACAGGCGATGTCATCGTTACGGAAGGTTAAGTATGTTTTTTGAAAACTCACCACTGATAAGTCAAAGCGCTTCGCCATTGCCAGTTGATAGCTTGATTATGCGTGCAAGCTTTGTGTCTCAAGGAAGTACGATAAAACAAACACTGTCTACTGATGATATTCCTGAAACCATTCTTTTTAATAAAGAATCCTTACCGTCTCAAGATATTACCGTTGACTTGGTTACTGGTGAGGTAACAGCTGTAAAAGACTTTGCAGGAATGGCAACTCTAAGTGTCATCGCTTTAAGAGAAGGTGATGGTGGTGGCTCACCGTTGTGGGGGGTTTTTGTTGAAGTCTATGACTCAGGCTCAGGCCAGTGGATAGCAGCTGAAGACAGCTTAAGACCAATATCTTTAAGTCGTGATCTAGAAGACGAAGTTCGCCCTATCGATTACACGTTGTCTGTTGAAATCTCAGCTGGTCAGAAGTTTCGGTGGCGTCATTACACCACAGATGCAAGCAAGAATATCTCGATAGTGGCGTATGCACCATCAAATGGAATACCAGGCTCAGCGGCTGCAATTATGAGTTTCTGGGGCATTAAACCGTAATTTAATCGCCATTAAATATTCGTTTAAAGGAGTTCACAGTGAGTGGAACTAAAAAATCAACAACTGGAAAAGTTGGAAAAGTGGAAGGAAATCCCTCCACCGCTAAAGCGGAAGCCGAACAGAAAGCACTCGACAACGCCGATGCTGAATTAAAGGCCGAAGAAGAAGCTAAGGTTGAGCGAGAGCTTCCTGAAGTCAACACACCAACACCGATGCCTAAAGTAAAGTCGGCAAAAAATGAAAGTTCATCTCAATCAGAGCCTGATTCAATGAAGCCTGAAAAGGTGGAGAACGACAAGCCGGAGCAAGAAGCGTTGATGGCGGGCACTGAAACCAAAGAAGGAAAGGCAAGTGAGCAAGTGGATTCAAAGAAAGATGATGTGGTTCATCCTGGGGATGGCGTTGACGCTATCGGTATTCTTGGCGCTTTCAAAGTATGCGCTAAATCAGATGCTGGGTTTTGGCGCTCAGGCGTTCAGTTCCATCGTCTCCAAGAAAAGCTGGTGCTTGTGGTGGAACAAGAGCCGGATGCGTCTACGCGAGTTCATGCGAAAGATCATGAACCAGAGTGCGTGGTGTTCCTCTCTCCTGAAAAGGCGAAGCGCGTACACGACGAGCCGCACCTGACGGTCGAAGTTGTTGAACTTGAAGACGTACTCGATCTTCAAGACATGCAGCAATAACGTTTTTAAAAGGTAG
>NZ_JBFSUD010000175.1:0-1799 GCF_041467175.1 Vibrio sp. 10N.247.310.24 | reverse complement strand
CGCTTTCACCCTTTGGACGATATTTTTTATCTTCGACGGCCACAGCAACCAAGTTGCCTAGATTGCCACCGATAGCCGCAAGAATGGCTTCAGAGCCTATAGGTGGGAACGAACTGCAACCGTAGTTTTGAAAGCGCTCGATGTCATCAACAGATTCATCTGCGTGCATTTTTAGTTGTAAGTTTTGGCGCTGTAAATCTTCAACCACACCAGACACCACAGCGCGAGTAATCGCACCTGCAATGCGGCGTTTAATAGGGGCAAGCAATCGTTCAATATAACGTTGAGTTACCATTGACCACAACCTAATGTCGTTTGCTTTTCAACTTCCGCAGGGATGTCAAACGCTTCTGGTTTCACCACACTGACTACAGCCAGACGACCTGAATCATCTTCGCTAAACATGATCGAGGCAATCAGCATATCTTCATCCAAACCTACAATCTCATCTTGAACTGGTACTACCGTATTGAAGTTCCATAACTTGCCCGTTTGCGGAATTCGCCACCCTGTCACCGTGTACTCAGCGCCATTAGAGGTAGCAATACTGCGTTGGCGTTCCCACTGACCGCGCTTGGCTGCACCTTCCGCTGTGGTGATTTCTTCGTTGATAATAATCATTGGGCGGTAGCGATTGATATCTGCATCTTTCACTTCGGCTTTGATACCGCCAACCGTTGAAAGTGCGGAATCATCCCATGAGCCAAACGAAGCACCGACAGCCTTAACCGTAAAGCTACTAAAACGCTGACGCCAGCTGAAGCGACCACGCGCAGCTTTCACATTCTCACCAAGGATTAAAGACACACCCGCACGCTCTGTACTTCTACGCACGATCACAAGGTTGCCAAACGTGTCACTGGTTAACAGCACACCACGCTGACGCGCTAGACGAGCAAGCAGCTCATGCGGTGTTTCACCTTGCTCGATTTGAATGCGAGGGAACGCCGCGCCCACATCGGTATTCACGATCACTTTGATACCGAAAGGCTTACACACAACGTTAGCAATCTGGGTTAACGTTTGGTTGTTGAACTGGCCTGAAGGGTAGTCAATCGAGCAATCCACTAGGTCAGCGGTTTTGTCTCGACCACTCACCGATATCATCACCTGGTTTGCATCGTAGCTAGGCACCCAATCATCCACATAGCCCGTAATCACGCGCTCACCACCAATTTCAATCACACAAGGTTGCCCTTGCTGAATCGGCTCCATGAAGGCTTTGTATTTATCGTCAGAGCCTTGCCACTTCCAAGTCAGTTCTAAATCAAATGAACCAGACATCGCATTGATTGAGCGAGTCACACTGACCTTAGTCCAGCCACCGTAAACATTACCGCCAGCTTTCAATACAATTTCATCTAACTGCGTTGTCATGAGCTAATCACCTCAATGGAATCTGAAGGCAAGATAAAAGACGGATTAGATAGGCCATTACGACGCACAATGCTCTGGCGCGTTTCAGTGTCGCCGTTCTCTTGCCATGCAACCAAAGAAACAGGCACCGTACTGGTGGGCGTGTAAATACTTAACTGAGGCAAAAGCTCAGCTCTTGCTCTGGTATCGGCCAGCACCGCTTGGCGCAGCACACGAAACTGACGCCACACCGCAGAGTCACCAAGTTCAACGGCATTTGCAGAAAGCTCCGCTAATTCATTGGCAATATCATACCCAATCTTCTTGTACTGCTCACCCGTTAATACGGCTTTACGGTCAGCACCTGAAAGGCTATTAATCGACTCATCGGTATCAATCAAATCAACGCCAATATCGGCGTCACCCATTGCTGAAGCCTTAGA
>NZ_JBFSUD010000174.1:0-1813 GCF_041467175.1 Vibrio sp. 10N.247.310.24 | reverse complement strand
CACCTTCAACGGCTTACAGAACGCTCCCCTACCCCACATACCCTAAGGTACGTAGCCGCAGCTTCGGTGTATAGCTTAGCCCCGTTACATCTTCCGCGCAGGCCGACTCGACCAGTGAGCTATTACGCTTTCTTTAAATGATGGCTGCTTCTAAGCCAACATCCTGGCTGTCTGAGCCTTCCCACATCGTTTCCCACTTAGCTATACTTTGGGACCTTAGCTGGCGGTCTGGGTTGTTTCCCTCTCCACGACGGACGTTAGCACCCGCCGTGTGTCTCCCGGATAGTACTTACTGGTATTCGGAGTTTGCAAAGGGTTGGTAAGTCGGGATGACCCCCTAGCCTTAACAGTGCTCTACCCCCAGTAGTATTCGTCCGAGGCGCTACCTAAATAGCTTTCGGGGAGAACCAGCTATCTCCAGGTTTGATTGGCCTTTCACCCCTAGCCACAAGTCATCCGCTAATTTTTCAACATTAGTCGGTTCGGTCCTCCAGTTGATGTTACTCAACCTTCAACCTGCCCATGGCTAGATCACCTGGTTTCGGGTCTAATCCTAGCAACTGTACGCCCAGTTAAGACTCGGTTTCCCTACGGCTCCCCTAAACGGTTAACCTTGCTACTAAAATTAAGTCGCTGACCCATTATACAAAAGGTACGCAGTCACACCACGAAGGTGCTCCTACTGCTTGTACGTACACGGTTTCAGGTTCTATTTCACTCCCCTCACAGGGGTTCTTTTCGCCTTTCCCTCACGGTACTGGTTCACTATCGGTCAGTCAGTAGTATTTAGCCTTGGAGGATGGTCCCCCCATATTCAGACAGGATATCACGTGTCCCGCCCTACTCGTTTTCACTGATGATGAGATGTCGATTACGGGGCTATCACCCTTTGTTGCGGCACTTTCCAGAGCCTTCATCTGTCTCATTAAAAGCTTAAGGGCTAATCCAATTTCGCTCGCCGCTACTTTCGGAATCTCGGTTGATTTCTCTTCCTCGGGGTACTTAGATGTTTCAGTTCCCCCGGTTTGCCTCCTGTTGCTATGTATTCACAACAAGATACTTACTTATGTAAGTGGGTTTCCCCATTCAGGAATCCCAGACTCAAAAGGTTATTACTACCTAATCTGGGCTTATCGCAAGTTATTACGCCTTTCATCGCCTCTGACTGCCAAGGCATCCACCGTGTACGCTTAGTCACTTAACCATACAACCCGAAAGGGTTTCTATTTGCTTTCACTTTAAAAAGTGAAGACAAATAAGCGTATGGCAACTAACCAAGGTTTTTGGTTTTCATCAAGAAGGGTTAATTCCTGATGACTGTTTGCCGGACTCAATTTACTTTTTGTTTCCACTTTTTAATAAAAAGTAGAATCAAAAAATGAACAATCATTTCTGATCATTCGAATACAAGACACTTGAATGTGTTTGTTGTGTTTACCTAATGAAAGATAAACATTGAGAACTTTTAAATTTGATTAACTTAATCACAGCCTTGGCCGTTTTGTTTTACTTTTTAAAAAGTAAAAATAATTAAGCTAATCAGTCAGCTTTCCAAATTGTTAAAGAGCTTGATTCAAACTAATGAACCATTTTTAAATACTCTAATAGAAGAGAATACTTAAAGATGGTATCCCGTAGGGGAGTCGAACCCCTGTTACCGCCGTGAAAGGGCGGTGTCCTAGGCCTCTAGACGAACGGGACACTAGTATCTCTTAACTTTTCTAAACCTAATCAATCTGTGTGGACACTCATCGTAAGTATCTTCGTATAAGGAGGTGATCCAGCCCCAGGTTCCCCTAGGGCTACCTTGTTA
>NZ_JBFSUD010000173.1:0-1835 GCF_041467175.1 Vibrio sp. 10N.247.310.24 | reverse complement strand
AACCCAACGTCGCTGGCGTAGTGATATCAAGATAGCTTGGGTCTGGGTCGCCATAAGCATTCTGACGATACATTGACACTTCACGTTCAATCGCTACTTCATTGCCAGGTGTCACCATGTATGTGGCAATACCATCGTGCAAAAGTAGATTGCGCTCGGTCATATCCCACTGAGCGGTTTTAGCCGGTGGCAGCAAACTGGTTAGCACTAACGTTTGAAGAGGGCGAGCAGGATCAATACCCAGTGAGTAAGACGCTCGGCCTGCATAAGCGGCAGCAAATTCCCAAGGCGAGTTTGGAGAACTGTTCGTACCCATACACGTAAACAAGAAGTCATTACGCGCAGAGCCAAACGCACCCGTCTCAGCAAAGGTGCCACGGAACGCGGTGTAAGCAATGCCTTCAATCATCTTGAGTGGGCCCCAACGATTAACCAGTTCGTCACGTAGGTCATTCATTGATTGGGTATCGTTAAACGGCATCACGATATGGTTGTACCATTCGTTCGGAATAACCGCGATAACAGCGCTCATGTCTGGCGTTCCTGCGCCGCCTGTCATGTCGGTAATCGCAATAGTCACACCACCAGGCAAGAACTCACCGTCGTAGTAGTTGTAACGGATATCGATATCGTCGCCCGTAATACCTGTCCATTTACACGTAAGCTCTACAATATCGGTAGACGCCGCTTTCAAAGCAGCAGTAACAGGCAGGTTGGTATCAGCATTCACCTTAGCAATGATGGCCGTAGCAATAGAATCAGCATCGTCCGTATCTTTCACCGTTACCTGCACGCTTTCGCCAGCAATCAGTAACGCGATCACACCTGCTTTAACCGTGGTTGCCGTAACGGTAATCTCACCCTTAGCCGCAGTTGCTGCCAAGTCAGCCACACCCAATGCATACACGTCAGTAAATTCATTGGTTTTTCGGAACTTCTTAAGCGTACGAGAAAGCATTGAACCTTTACCGTAAAGGTCATCAATTTGGCTTTCACTTGTGGTAATGCGATTCAGTGTAAGTGCGTCAGCACTGCCCGTTGCCAGCTGTTGGCCAAGTACTAATACTTTCTGAGCCAAAGCGGGTGTGCCTGAATTCGCTTCGCTGTTGTCGATCTCGATATAAACGAGTGGTACTCGAATATCGTTAGGAATAGAGCCCAATGACATGCTTATTCTCCTTCAGTTTTAGAGATTGTAGCCTTGGCTTCTTTCGCCAGCGCTTTCTTTTGTTGCTCGATGGCATCGGCTTTTTCTTTTGCCAGTGCCGCCTTGGCTGCATCCCAATCTTTTTGAGGGACTAACACCACGTCGCCATCATTAATTCTTCGAACCCAGTAGCCTGTGCGTTCGACTTCTTCACCAGCTGCGTTAACAAAACCACCTTCAGGTTTGCGTACGGGCACTTCGGCGTTCTTGGGTTTAATGGGGATCAGATTCTTTTTTAACGACATGATTAAGTCCTATATTTTTGTCACGGTTTATTGAGGCAGCTTCACTTCACCATCAATGGTGGGTGCGCCATCTGCGATTTCACCTTTCAGACCAAAGGTAATGAAGTCATCTAACGTACTGAGATCAATCTCTTCATCTAAGTACCATTGCTGCGACCAAGTGACAGACCAGATAGCAATACCAAGCTTGTCAATTTCACCGCTGTATAAATTGTCACTGCGTACGTTTTCAACGCGACCATAGGATGTTGGCAGTGCGCTTCTATCCATCAATTCACGTACTAACTTTCCTGCGACCACTTCGGCACGTAGGTCTTTTTCGTAACCAAACTGGTCAGTGGTAAACACATAGGCCACCAGGTTAACGTTACCAATTAAGCGAT
>NZ_JBFSUD010000172.1:0-1871 GCF_041467175.1 Vibrio sp. 10N.247.310.24 | reverse complement strand
TACGAACAGAACTTCAGCCAAAGCGTTTCAAACCTGTTTGAACAGAAATTCAAAAACAAGCTTTAAACCCTATTTAAACCTTCCATAAATGGAGATTGATATGAGTACAAACGTAGTTGAACTAGGCAATGCAGAGGCTAAGCAAACCGACACATTAATGCGCATTCGTGCATTAACAGAATCGAAGGCTGTTTCAGCGTCTCAGATTGCAAAAGAGATCAGCGTATCACCTGCCACGCTAAGCCAAATATTGAACGGTGCATACAAAGCTGACCCAGCCAAGATGATTGAAAAACTGAACCAATGGTTACGCATGAGAGAACAGCGTAATGCCACGCCAAGCAAAGACCCTGGCTTTGTGATGACACCAACGGCTAAGCAGCTGACCGACGACATGATGTATGCCCAAGTGACCGAATCTATCGTGGTTATTTTTGGGGCGTCTGGTGTCGGTAAATCAGAAGCGCTGCGTGAATACAAACGAAGCAACAACAACGTATGGATGATCACTTCAAGCCCAAGCCGTTCAAGCCTTACTGAGTGCCTATATGAATTGGCTATGGAACTAGGCATGGACGATGCGCCGCGCCGTAAAGGCCCGCTGTCTCGCGTTATCCGAAACCGCCTGATTGGTAGCGAGGGTTTGGTGGTGATTGATGAAGCGGATCACCTTGACTACCCAACACTGGAAGAGCTGCGAATTCTGCAAGAAGAAACGGGCGTTGGCATGGTGCTAGTGGGTAACAACAAGGTTTACACGCAGCTTACAGGTGGTCGCCGTAATGAAGATTTTGCGCGCTTGTTCTCTCGCATTGCGAAGAAGCGTGGCATTCACAAAACCAAGCAAGCAGACGTTCGTGCCATTGCTGATGCATGGAACGTAAACGGCGAGTCTGAACTCGGGTTAATGCTGCAAATCAGTGAGCGCCCAGGTGGACTTAGATTGCTAAGTAAAACACTCAAACTGGCGGCGATGTTTGCCAAAGGCCAAACCATTAGTGAGCAAGTGCTGCGCAAAGCGTTTGCTGAATTAGAAACCAACGATTGAGGTGAAATATGTCTTTTAAATCAGAAGTTGAATGTGATGGCGGTGACTGCTTTAGAACAGTTGAACTTAGCAGCTGTGACCCTTCTCAAGCCGAAACTGAATATTACAACTTAGAGGCTAAAGGTTGGTTAATCGAATTTAACGATGACTACGACTACTGCCCGAAATGTGCACCAATCGTAAAGGCTGAAATGGAGGAAGAAGCGAATGATGAACTCGCATGAAAAACAAAAGGCAGTATTAACCGCCCGTGGTCGATTTGACCTTAGCTGACTGCTTCATTTTACGCATCAACTACGAGCCAGCGATTCCCGTTATCGAAGTCACCAACCCTTCAAGAAAGTTAATGGATAAAGCGGTTGCTGTGATGGAAATGCGTCACGGCACTTTGAACAAAATGTATGTGGCTCGATTCAGCAAATGCCTAGTGCGTTGGTGGTCTGGTGAGTGTCAGCAATATGTAGGCAACACCGTTATCAACTCGCAAGAACACAAATGTGCAAACCCAACTTACAACTGAGAGAAAAACAATGAACACCATTAGCAAAGAAAAATACATAGAGCTTTTAGAAGAGCAACGTCAGCACTTAGAAAAGAAAGTAGAAGCCGTTAAAGATGATTTGTTCACTCTTGAAACTGCCATTGAAGATCTAGATGCACGTGACTTCGACGAAGTTGAAGTTACCGAAAAAGACGGCACTTTTACATTCAATATCGTGGAGAAAAACAATGACTAATCAAACCCAACCACAAGACGGTTTTCGCTTTAACGGCCAAGGCCACCAAGTACCCGTAAGCCAAATCAAAGACGTTGATTTACTGC
>NZ_JBFSUD010000171.1:0-1873 GCF_041467175.1 Vibrio sp. 10N.247.310.24 | reverse complement strand
TTTAGTAAGACTCGCTACACTGTGCGATCTAAACACCTTAAATGATAGGTGTTGAAGTATAAGTGGCCTTCAAAAGAGAAAAATCAGGTGTTTACCCTCACTCAATTTGAGCTTGATAGACTGCTTTCTGGCTTCACAATTATCGGCCATGAACCCGTAAAAATAAACGATTTTACAATGAGCTAATCGAGAATAAAGCCTTATATACCAAGCGTTAACGGCACGATTTTAGTATAATCAATGCCATGAAAAAGACGCCAAATATCAACCCAGAAAGCCAAGATATTGCCGAGCTACAAGCGATGGTGAAAGCCCTGATGCTCTCGCAAGAGCAGAAGGAATCGCAATGGCAACAAGAGCGCCAATCGCTGCTTGAGCAACTCAAACTCGCCTTCGACCGCCAGTTCGCTAAACGCTCGGAGGCGTTAAAGCCTTACGATGAATCACAAGGTGACCTCTTCAACGAAGCGGAATGTGAAGCCGTTAAGGAAGAAGAAGTTGAGGTGACAACCACGATCACAACGAAAAAGCGTGGTAAACGTAAACCTCTGCCTAAGACCTTACCTCGTGAGGTTATCGAACTCGATTTAGACGACCATGAAAAGCAGTGTTCTTGTTGTAATCATGGCCTGCATAAAATCGGTGAAGACCGCAGCGAGAAGCTAGAGTTCACGCCTGCGGTACTCAAGGTGTTGGAATATGTTCGCCCTAAGTACGCTTGCCGCCAGTGCGAGAAAACAAGCGACAGCAGCCATATCGTTCAGAAGCCATCCCCTCAGAGTCTCATCCCTAAAAGCTTCGCCACAGAAAGCTTGCTGGCCAACATCATTCTTGGCAAATACCAGTACGCGATGCCACTTTATCGCCAAGAATCGCTGTTTACCCAGTCGGGTATCGAGTTATCACGCACCACCATGGCAAGGTGGGTTATCCAAGTCAGCGAGAAGTTCGCCCCGCTGTATGCCGCCTTGAAGAAGTACCTACTTCAGCAAGTGGTGGTTCAGGCGGATGAAACGCCGCTCAATGTGCTCAAGGAAGAGAAGAAGTGTTATATGTGGCTCTACTGCTCGGGCGCTGACTCGCCCGAAGCCGCACTGTCTAATGTGAAAAATATTGCCTTGTACGACTACCAAAACAGTCGCGCGAGGGCATGCCCTATTGCCTTTTTAGGTGACTACAATGGTTATCTACAAACCGATGGCTACGCGGCTTATGATGGTCTGCATCAAGTCACTAATGTGGGGTGCTTAGCGCATGCTCGGCGCAAGTTCATGGATGCGAAGAAGCTTCAAGGGAAAGGTAAATCGGGCAAGGCTGATAAGGCGCTGGCTAAAATCCAAAAACTCTACGGGATAGAATCACGCTTAAAAGGTGCGCCTGCCGAAGAGCGAAAAGCAGAGCGTCAAGCGTATGCCAAGCCGATACTGGATGAGCTTTATCAATGGATGACAACCCAGAAGGTGACAGGCTCTAGCCCACTAGGCAAAGCGATAAAATACACGCTCGGGCAGTGGTCAAAGCTCATTCATTATATCGACGATGGTCACTTATCTATTGATAATAATCGCGCTGAACGCGCAATTAAACCACTGGTCATTGGCAGGAAGAACTGGCTGTTCTCTAATACACCAAACGGTGCTGATGCGAGCGCGATGCTTTACAGCATCATCGAGACCGCGAAAGCCAACGGCCTTATTCTCTACGACTACATGGTCAAGTGCATGAAAGAGTTGGCGAAAGCAGAGCCTGATATCGACGCACTCCTACCTTGGAACTTCAAACACTGACAAGTCGCCCCGTGGGTTCGTGGGGCGGATACGTATTTCTTAATCAATACGACAAGTTTCAGGCATACCTAACCCAGTAAGCTTGT
>NZ_JBFSUD010000170.1:0-1904 GCF_041467175.1 Vibrio sp. 10N.247.310.24 | reverse complement strand
TAACGCTTAAGTATTTATCCGTTGTCGTAGCACAATGGATAAATACCTGTTGGACTTGGCCGCTTCTATCTATGGAGTTTGCTTTTTAGGACTGACTTACGTTCCACTCTTATCATTAAGACTGGTACCCCATCAGCCGTCCATTTTCCACTTCTAGCCACCAATTTATCTACTGCGACTATACCCGTTGCATAATCTTTTTAAAAGCGAACAATGCCCCTCTCTCGCCATAACACAACGATAATTTTATTCATTACAATCAGACAACTAGGTCAGTCGGTGCTCTGAAACGACTATCCTAGGTCTAATATTGATGCACACGAGTACCATGCTGTTGCTATGGCAGTTCGGACAACAAGGTTTCTCTTTCAGCACTTCCGATTTCTCTACGGGTCGCTTTCGTAAGCTTTGCCTAATTTCCGCTATCGCTTTTACCCGTACAGCATTAGCTAAAAAGCCATAGTAGCGTATTCGCATTAGCCCTTTAGGCAACACATGTAAAAGTAAGCGTCGAAGTAACTCGCCCGCATTACAACACATTCTTTGCGTCCCATTGGTTCGATAGTCTTTGTAACTCATCGTGATACGGCCATCCACGTTATAACTTAATTGGTTGGGATTTAACCCTATACGATTGCAATACCGAGATAGATAACCCACTACCGCTGTAGGCTCGTGGAGTACAGGTTTACTGTACACAACCCATCTCTTACTAGCGGCTTCCTCTAATAAATTACTGTGCGTTGCTATCAACTCGCTTACTCGACATAACATCTCTTTCTTAAAGCGAACGGATAGGGCTTTAACCGGAAGCAGGTAACTCTCTTTTCTTGTCGGTTGCCATTGCCGATCTTTTGTAAGCACCCCACTCGGTAGTAGGCAATGAATATGAGTATGTTGACTCAGATTTCTTCCCCAAGTGTGAAGAACCATTAATGCTCCAAGTTGACCGACAAGGTGATGCCGCTCATTAGCAAACGCGCATAATGTTGCCCACACTGAATGAAACAAGCATTGATAAACCACCTTAGGATGCGCTTTAACCAGAGCATTGAACTCGTGAGGTAAGGTAAAAACCATATGATGGTAGGCCACAGGTAAAATATCTTGGCTTCGCTTTGTTAGCCATTGCTGTCTCATCTGCTCTTGGCAATTGGGGCAATGACGGTCTCGACAAGAGCAGTACCAACGCGTTTCATGACCACATTGCTGACAACGCCAGTCGTAGCTGCCCATACGCTCTGTTCGGCAGTCTCTTAAATGGTTAAGCACTTGCCACTGTCTCGGTGTGACTTTGCTTTTATCAAGCTCTTCTAAGCCTTGTGTTAATACGGCTTGGTAAGGAGATAATGCGTTCATTCGCTCTCCTCCCATAGTTGAGCAACTAAGTCGAACTTACTTCCGTCCGAGCTTTCGTTGTGATGACCTATCCAATGGGTGTACCTCAATGTCGTTTTGATATTCGAATGTCCGAGGTAACGCTGAAGAACATTCAAAGGCATGCCCGATTCAAGCTGATGAGTCGCATAAGCGTGCCTCAAGGCGTGTATTCCTCCTAATTTTCTGACGTTTGCCTCAACTTTTGCTGCTTTGAAGCATTTCTGCAGAGAGCTAATACCCAATGGCTTTTCGGGCTCTAGGCTGGGAAACAGCACTACGGTGGGATGATAATGACACCAGTAATTTCGAAGATGATTCAGTTGGCTATCACCCAGTGGAACAAAGCGATCTTTTTTACCTTTACCACAATGAATGTGCAGTCGTTTCGCCGTACCATCAATGTCTTTCACGTACAAGCCTACGACCTCACTGACACGTAGGCCACATCCATAACACATTTCAAGTGCGGTCTGATATTTAAGACTTCGACAATGACTAATGATACTTCTTACTTCCTCGCGATT
>NZ_JBFSUD010000169.1:0-1914 GCF_041467175.1 Vibrio sp. 10N.247.310.24 | reverse complement strand
GCTTTATTGATTTTATTGTTAATTTATAGACTCATCTAAGCGGAGAAGAGCCCTTAAGTTTGGGCTACTGATCATGCCGTGTCTGGAAAATGGGCTTGTTCAACACTCAAATAAAATGTTGGCTGCGCGACACCTATTCCTATTTGTTAGTTTTATAAATTTGAGAGAATATTTTGAGAATACTCTTCAAAGTGTCCAAGCTCTTCTACCCGTAAAGTAGGATTAAACTGAAACTTATAATCATACTCGACAACTAACACTTTCATATAGCAAGAGTCGATATTGATAATATCACCTACACGAGGAAGGTAATTGAAGTTCATTTCAGTTTCAAAAATATCTGCCCAAACTCCAGCTCTATTAGCTTCAAAAGTAATCTTAAATACAGTTTCTTCATTGTAACTAATCATATTATTTTCCTTTTACTGTGAGATAAAACTAACGCGCCACACAAGGGGCCGCAACTGCTTAGCAATGGAGGTCCAAGCCCACGAAGTGGACGAGCTTCGCTGTTTGTTAAACATGTTTTATATGATACTTTCCCGTTCTAAAACTTGACGAATGTCTTCGAACACTGCGCTTATGTTTCCTTTAGGGTACCTAATCTGACCCAAACCTTGAATATTGCTAAATTCTTCACAACCTTCTTCGAGCAACACGATAGCTCTTTCAAAACCAAGTCGTCCTTGAAACAGCCCTACCTCATGAATAACATTCATCCTAGCGTGATGATTACCATCTGCTTGCTCATCTTCAGCACTCATGACCAAAAATGCAATGCATGCTTGATCAAGCATTTGAGCCAAACGCGTAATATTTGTAAGTCCCGCAACAGGCACACGATTGAACTCATCCCAAGGCAGATTTAACCTTTCACTTACAAAATCTTTCAAATCTCTCCAATCATGCGACCTACCGTGGCCAATAAAAACATTAGTGCCAATTCTTTCTTCTATTGCCATCTTACTTTCCTGGTTTTGTAAATACTTTGAGATTCTTTGAATGACTTTGTATAAATTCCCTGCTGCCAAGAAAGCGGAAGTTATACCATAAACTGTACATTGAACAACTCTATGAGGAGGGTTGAGAATTTTATGCTCAACTTTTTGATCTCGAGTAGATAGCTTTCCTCTAGGGAGACTGGTTTGCAAAAAGTCTTCTTTGCTTGGTACCTTTATATCTTCCATCTCTTCAATGAGCTTCTGAAGAAAAGTATCATTTTCCATTAATCCTCGAGAATGAATTAGAGCTAAAGTGTTGTGTTTGACATCATCTATAGTTTCTTTAGCTCTTATACTATCTTTCGATGGCTCTGATAAATCTGGGTTTCCAGCTTGCTCCTGTATGTAGTCGACAATATCTTTAAAAGCATACTCGACCCAATCACCGGTACTCCCCATACCCAAAGAATCATATCCACTGTAGAGCCCCCATTCCGTGCTGAAATGGGCTCCAGCTGGAGGCGTTTCCAAGTTGTTATAATAAACACATGAATGGTAACCTAACCATGATCCTGACCATGAGGGTGCGACTTTCCCTGCCTCATCTAGCAATCGGCTAAGTTCGGAATAATCATAATCTGAAAATTCTTTGAGCTTATTTGCTTCTAAAATTAATTCTTTATGTATCGACAACTATTAATTCCTTTTCTGAAGTGTAAATGTGGTCCGCATGCACCAGACACTTATACTTGGTATAAGCATATGTTTTTAATGTATTATCATTATACACCGAAAAATCACGGACGAGAAAATACGACAAATTGAGGTGTTTTCCACACACTTCACATTTAGCATTAGAAAATCTATCGAAAGCCCTTGACGCGAGATTGGTTGGGTTCGCCTCATTTAAAGAGGAAAGGGGCAGAGGCGTGTTACAAACTTTAAGCTCCCCCGTAATGACAAACTTCAGTAG
>NZ_JBFSUD010000168.1:0-1980 GCF_041467175.1 Vibrio sp. 10N.247.310.24 | reverse complement strand
AGATACGATCTGCTCTATAAGGAGCAAATTGATTGCCGTTAGCGGCAAGCATCTTCTGAAGATGATCAAACTTATCAGGGTCAAAGGTTATACCAGAAGCAGCTAGTGCCGTCTGAAACTCACGAATCACCGCATTAAACCAATCTTGTCCTGGATAGCTTGGTGCGCCATTGTCATTGCTCTCACTGAAGTATCCAGCCGTACCAACTCTTGGTTTGAGCGCGGGTACATTCTCGACTTGAGAGCCATTATTTAAGGGATGCATTACACGCTCTCCTCATAGATGAATTCATAGTACTTACCGCCTAACTTGAACTGGTTTAG
This sequence comes from Vibrio sp. 10N.247.310.24, assembly GCF_041467175.1. Lineage (NCBI taxonomy): Bacteria > Pseudomonadati > Pseudomonadota > Gammaproteobacteria > Vibrionales > Vibrionaceae > Vibrio > Vibrio sp. 10N.247.310.24. The sequence goes on along the minus strand of NZ_JBFSUD010000168.1, from coordinate 1,656 downwards.
CGTACATTCCAGAATAGCGGCGGTTTGAGATACTAACGGGGTTAAACAATCGTCTAGGCACGTTGCGTAAGCTTGTGTAATGCCTCTGACGCGAATACGTAATAAGTGGCGGTACTTCTCTTCATAGAGAGGATAAGTACAACCACGTAAACAGTGGTGAGGGAAGATTTCTTCTACCTCGATATCAAATCCTAAATCAGCGCCTAGCTTGTCGATGTTCCATGCTTGTAAACCACCTTTACGGTGATACTTTTCAACTACAGCCGCACGGCGTGATTCAAACGTTTGGTTTTGAACTTGGCACTCTGGAAGCCCTAAATACGCTTCCCATTCGTCTAGTAATTGCCGAGTGGTTTCAGGGCGCATTTCTAACAATAAACTGTCTGCGCTTACCTCTACCGCTTCTAGCCTTGGTGCATAGCCTGCCGCGTATTTATGGAGGTCTAACGATGCTGAACGTTGCCACAAGATACCTCGTGGCATTTGCGCCATTATTGAGTTAGTCCATTGCTCTACAGAGTGGCCCATGTGATCACTCCAATCTCATGTAACTCATTCGATGCAGCAGGAACGTCAGCATTCAGATCTAGCGAATAGTCTTCAATACCTGGTACTGAACCTATAGCGGTGCGCACAGCACTTACAAGCAGCGTACTAGCAGGGCTTAACGTTTTAAAATAGCTGTTGATACTGGTCTGCACACTGGCGCGAAGCTCTGTGTTATCTGGCGTGATATTGATGTCTAAATCCGTCACTTTCAGCGTTAACGAAATAGGCACTGGCTCGATGCCAGCAGGGCGACCAACGTCACTGCCTGTTGCTGGGTCTTTATGGCGATAAATGTAATCAGACATCGCTTGTTGGTCGGTGACATTAGGCAGAATATCGGTACGGCCATCAAAGACAAACGCATAGCCAATCGTCGAGCCACCTTGATAGGCATCGATAGCCCAAGCGCGAGTAACCCCTGCCACTTCACGGCACCATGCCACGTAGTCATGCACCGCACCGCCCATAGGGGGATTACGCTTACGAAACAGCAAACGCTCAAGCACTTCATCAACGGATTCTATTTCCGCACCACCTGAAATTTCACCTGTTACACCATTAGGTTGAATACCTGGCACGGTAGACACTAACGTCAGCGTTTCACCTGCCGCGAGATTTCCCGCTGCACCTGATTCTTCCGCTTCTACTTCCACCAAAACGCTGCCACTGTCTGGCGCATTAGATTGCGTCACTCGATACAAGCGGCCATCAGAATGCGTCATCACAGTACCAACGGGAATAGGCACACTACCTGTAAAAGTAACGGGGCCAGCGGCATTCGTTGCAAGCTTTTGAATCACGCCTTCATAGCGCGCTGCATCGATGATGGTCTGGTCTTCAGATTCAGTAGAAGGGATGATTTGACGAACTATCCAAGATTGGCAATCGTAAAGATCACGAACGCTGCCACTCACAGAAGAGTTAAGCGCTTGCTCAATGCCAAACTTAGGTAAAACCTCATCTAACGAGGCTTCAATGTCGATTAAACCGCTTTCAATAAGCTGGCGTAGCGTAGGAACGTTAAACGGCACGTTGCGCCTCCCATCGTTTCATAACGGTCAGTGAGATGACTTCGTTGTCTGGTTTAGTGATATTGATAGACAAGGC
>NZ_JBFSUD010000167.1:0-2175 GCF_041467175.1 Vibrio sp. 10N.247.310.24 | reverse complement strand
GCCGATAATTTCGCCACTAAGTCATAAGCTGTGCGTCATGTCTCTTTTCAGGCTAAGCCTTAAACTATATTCTGACGCCTCAATTTTTAAAGAAGTAATAACACATGACATCAACAAACACTCTGCCACCAGCAGGAGTCATGCGCCGATTTGGTGCCTTGTTCTACGACGCTCTGATCGTAATCGCTATTGAAATGATGGAAATGCTACCGCAGAGCTGGCGACGAAATTGATGAACCATATATAGACCATACCCCCCTCCAATCACTTCAACACACTACCTCTTCAAAATCCCGTTGCCTTCGGGCGTGGCGGTTCCATCAAAGCAGATCTAGTCGAACTACATTCAAACTCATTTCTGGACAAAACCTTCTTATCCGCTTCGGGCGATATTTAGCTTTCAGATAACTTTTGGTATATCAAAACACAATGACCACCGTTTTCTAGAGGTGGTCATTGTGGAAAGAAAATGGACAATTTCGTGCAGTGCGTAACTTGTTTAACGGAATACAAACCTGCATAACGATGCTTCAGGCAGGTATATTCATTGAACATCGACTCTTGTTGAACACAACTAGCTTTTTTCTAACACACGAGCAGGCTTAACTCTGTTTTGATGGCGATTCATCGCTAACAATCCGATGACAGCGAGAATGGATACCAAAATAACAATTGTCCAAGTAGATAGATATCCGTATGTATCTATAGTGAATCCAATAATTACGAAGCTAGGCATTACCAACAAACTTCTAAATGTAATAAGTACACCTTGAATTCTACCTCTGTGGCTATTTGGTGACTGGTTTGCCAAATAAACCCCCTCTTTAGTCAGTAATAAAACTTCTCCCGCTGATAAGAAAAACCACGCCAGAAAGTGAACAGGGATAGTTGGGAACAGTAATATGAGAAAATATCCAGAAGTAAACAACAACCCCGAATATGCAAGGCTCACTGTCTCTGTTTTTGACGAAGTCATTTTCATCAACAATGGTGTAATAAGCACAACCAGTACGCAAGCATATGTCATTAACTGCCCAAAAATAACAGGACCTTCAGTACCAAAAATATGGTTCAAATATAAAGGACTCGCCATCGTCATTTGATTAAGAGAAAACCACAACAATCCAGTAAACAAAGTAAAAACTACCAGATGTGGTCTATCCATTAGTACAGACCAAACAGAACCTGAAACACTTTTTTCTAGTTCCGAGTCTACCTCAGTGGATTCAACTTGATGAATAGTCTCTGGTTTTACGAGCAATAGAACAACCAAAATCCCAATTAAAGCTGCGAGCCCATTTCCCAAAAATATCCAACTCGTATAGTTCCAGAAAAGATATCCAGCTAATATCGGTCCTACAGCCGAACCAAAATTATATGCTAGGTAACTAAGTGACATTACAGCATCACGGTTTTTTGGTGTCGATAAGTCTGCAACCAAAGAATTGCTTGCAGGTAATGCTAATCCCATAAAGAAATAGGCGGCAAAAAGCAAAACAGGAACCAATGTTGCACTATCAGGGGCAAACCCGCATGCTAATAACAAGATTGAACCGATTAGTTCGCCAGCGACCATTATATTCTTATGGCCAAACTTATCTGAAAGCTTGCCACCTAAGAAGTTACCTGCAAGGTATGCTCCCGTAACTCCCATGGCCAAAGAACCAGCTACCGTTGTCGAGTAAGACAGTTTTTCGGTAAGAAGTAACACTAGGAATGGAATAATAAAGTTACCCATGCCAAGTATCATTCTAGCAATAGCTATGTAGTATATATTTGAAGGTAAGCCTCTATACATGGAAACAGCTTTAAGAAATTTACTGATAATCGTCGTTCCTTGTCTTTGCCTCTTGAGCAAACCATCTTTGAGTGGTTAACTTTATGACTCATAAAATCAACGTGTTAGTTAGTCGAGCACTCTACGTCATCTCGACAAGTACAACCACTACTTTGATTTTATTTCTATATGCCAATATAAGTAAATATGCACATTTATAGCTAGGATCATTCCATAACGAATGCTCAATTTTGGTAGAAAGTGAGCAGCCCCAACCTGTGGCCTGACATAAAGAAAATTTGGGGAATTATCAGGTTAATTTAAGCACCGTTCTGTTGCGCAAACTTGATGTATGGAATCCACTCCCTCCTTTGCAACCTAGAGTTAGGAGAGTGAGA
>NZ_JBFSUD010000166.1:0-2180 GCF_041467175.1 Vibrio sp. 10N.247.310.24 | reverse complement strand
AGCTGATCAGATCGTAGGTTCTGGATTTAGTTCCATTGAATTACGCAACAAAGCCTGTCACACCTCTAACTAGATTTGCGACAGAACCGTATTTTAGTACTCGTAAGTTTAATAACCTTGAGTTATTACTCTCAAGGGAAAAAATGTCACATATTAAATATATCCGTGTATGACGAGAACATTGAAACTGAGTTGATATTATCCTCAGCTTTTTTCTCTTTCGGAATTAATTTAATTTCTCCTTCATTTACAGTATAACCAAGGCTACTTCCAGTAAATGAATTCTCTAGTTCATCTTTGTCATCTATCCATTTCCATCTTTGTGTTCGCTTTAAACTGCAAGGGCTGACTTTTTTAATGTTACTAGCATCCAAGCACATACCTGGTTGGCTTGTACTCTGATATCGATTAAGTGTATCGAAAATAAATGACTGCTTTAGTTCGGATATATTACAAGTATCAGAATTAACACTGAGGTTTTTATTAACACTTACACATTTATTGTTAAATTTACCCAATTGTAAATTAACCGGCTTTCCGCCAATAAATACAGGATTATCCCAATCAACAGTGAATTTAATATCTTTTTTTACATTTTTAATTTTAAAGTCTTTTTCATTAGGATAATAATATCTTAGGACTTCCCAAGATGGGATTTCTGAATAATAACGATACCCAGTAATTCCAACCGATGAGGATATACTAATGTCTGTTGTCCCTGTGGTCGCAGGTTCAGAATAATAGATTACTTCCATTTTGGGTGTGAAGTTTGCGTACCCTATTGGATTGATTAAGTGTAACCTCCCAAAATAATTTTTTCTGACTGTTACTCCATATGGCGATTCATCTTTTTGTATCGCATGTGGTGAATTATATTGCTCTCTAGACCATTTGAAAGATACATGTTGAGGGCTTTTTGACGATTTCGTTACCGCATAATCAAATGTTTTATATGATAACCACTTGGATTCTGTCCATGACGCGTTGGCATTTAGACTAATTTTGGGTGATGTTTTATCTGCACCAACATCACCTCCAATACCAAATTGAAAAGTTGATACTTCCTTCTTATCATAATTTACATTTAAATTTGTTGCTGGAATGGTTCTTAAAATACTTGTTTTATTATTTGATGCCATCATTTCAAACGTATAGTTTTGTGCTATTGCGGATGACACCCATTCAGATTCAATCCCACCACTTGGCCAAACAATGCCTCTTGAGGCTAAGTACATCGAATATATTTCAGGGTTTAGACTAATCCCTGCGCCAGTGGTTGAATCATCAATGCCAACTCTTACTATTTTAGCATCAGGCGTTGCTGAGCCGATTGTTCCGAACGCAAGGGAGCGTTGCATGTTTATCTTATAAACAAGCGAAATGTTAGCATTTTTACAAAGATGCCGCGATCTATCTCCTAATTGGGTGTTCCAAGTGATATCACATTCAGAATCAGTAATTTGTTTAGTCGCATTATAATATCTAGAAATACTCGGTACCGGTGAGTGTACTACTGGGGTGTTTGATGTTGAACGTTTTTGCCTTTTTGGTGCAGGTTTACTCAAAATTGGGATATTTGTGTCATATCTATCCTTGATCTCTGTAAACATAACGTTATGGTTATGTTCAGTTATTGCAATATAATCAGATTCCAATGAAATACCAAATACCTTTCTAAAGACATGTTTTGCCTTTATTTTTTCTTTATTTCCTTCTATTTCACTAAAATCAACCAGATAACGATAACCATTATTTACAATTAAATCAATTGCATTTTCAATGCCATTTGAATAAATTCCTGATTCTAACCAATACTTTGCATTTATATAAACCAAGTCTGAATTATCAACCATATCACTCATTATATGTATTGATTCACCAACGGGAATGTTTATACCTTCTTGCAGTGTATCGCTAGCTAAAACTGATCTAGATATTAAAACTGATGTTACTAAAATTCCTATTAAATTCAAACGTTTCATAATACTCCTAAATATTTTTTAGTTTTAAAATTAATATGATGGTACTTTGTTGGCACCTTAAATTAATCACTTATAACCTTGATGATTAAGTTTATCATTATACATACAAATTCATAATGGAAAGGTGATTTATGGCTCAATTTATGGGCTTTGTTGCGTAATTCAGTGGAACTAAATCCAGAACCTACGATCTGATCA
>NZ_JBFSUD010000165.1:0-2190 GCF_041467175.1 Vibrio sp. 10N.247.310.24 | reverse complement strand
GGTTTAGGAATAGGGCTACGAGAGAGTGGACGTAGCTGATCAGATCGTAGGTTCTTGATTTAGTTCCATTGAATTACGCAAAAAAGCCCTTAATATCCGCTCGCTTCGGGCGTTCTCTCGTGAATTAACACTTGAGGAACTTGAAGAAGCACTTAAGAAGTTAACGACCGTCTTTCTTAAACGCCAAGAAACAAAATTCGCTGAAATCGTAAATCACATCAAGGTTGATGTTGAAGCTCTCATAGAAGCTCTATCAGGAAAATCAAAAAAGAACACAAAAGGTAAACGTAAGCCTCGCCCTGCTAAATATAGATACACCGACGGGAACGGCAGAGCACAAACATGGACTGGTCAAAGTCGCACCCCTTCCATAATTCAAGAACAGCTTGATGCTGGTAAATCACTTGATGATTTCTTGATCGCGAAATAGTCGCTTCTTTCCCCCCTCCTGCAGTAGGAAGATTTGATCTTGTTGTTAACAACAAGATCAATATTCATATAGAAACGAAACAGAAGCCTTGTTTAAGTTAGTTCGATAGGCCTGAAACCGAAGGCGGGATCCCCATCCTTATTAATGATAATATTAAACGCAGTATTTGGGAAAAATCTCCTAGATTGAATCATTATCTATAAAAGTTAAGTCCTAAGACACCCAATGAAGGCGATATATAAATGGCAAAAAAAAAACGAGCACTCACTTCACTCACTCTTTTTTACAGCCAAGTTTTCTGCAAGGTGATTGCAGCTTTGTCTGTTCTCATTTTAGCTTCCTATCTTTTTGATATTAAATGGCTCTATCGACCAACAAGCCATGGGGCAGCTACGCATCCTATAACTGCTTTTATCTTTTTACTTCTTTCTTGCGCCTGTATTTGGCGGAAAAAGAGTCTGAAGATAACCAGAAGCCTCGTAAGCCTTGCTTTTTTCATACTTGTCATTCGTTTCTATCAACAAAGTACTGGAATTAATTTAATTGACCCTGTTCTAAGTTATTTCATCTTTTTTGATACCCCACTTCACGCAGAGTCTCCCATCGAGATGGGGTTTAATACATCAGTAATGCAACTTTTTGCTGTCATAGCCATTTTTTTCCTCTTAAATAGACGTCCTTGGTATCTAATACAAATTTTTGCCATTACCGCTATTTTCCTCCCATTTGTCTCAGCCGTTGGTTACGCTTATGGTATTGATTCATTTTATGGCCAGATGTCTCCGGTCACCACTATATTAGGGTTCTTTTTAACCATATCAATTTTTGGTCTCACAGCCCACCGAGGCGCACTTAAAACACTCTTATTACCTACTTTAGGAGCGAAAATAGCGCGTACGCAGTTAATCTTTGGGTTGTTATTTTGCCTAGCTGGCGGCTTTCTCACCACTTATATTTTGGATGATGAAACCAGCGGTTTTGCTATCTATGTAGTGGTGGTCTGTACGTATATCACCTTTACAATGCTGGCTAGTGGTATTACTTATGAGCAATTCGATAAACGTAGACGCCTCCTTGAAAAACAACTCCATAAATCCGCAATTACTGACCGGTTAACTGGATTGTATAACCGATCAGAGTTCGATCAAAAAATCCAAGCAGTATTTGAGCAACAAAACCTGAACCAGGAAATAAATAGTTTACTATTAATAGATATTGATTTTTTTAAGCAATTCAATGATACCTATGGGCACTTACTAGGGGACAAAGTTTTGCAGCTCGTCGCTAATGTTCTGAAAAACAATACACGCTCTTCTGATCTAGTTTGTCGTTATGGTGGAGAGGAATTCACTATTTTACTTCTTCAAACAGATCTTGAAATCGCCAGCAAGATCGCTGATAACTTAAGAATATTGGTGAGTGAACAAAACCTCACAGCCCCCCTAGAATACGAATCAGATCAGCAAGTGACCATCTCTATAGGATGCGCTAGCCTCTCACAAGCGGAGACAGTCAAAGAGGTGATTAAGCTAGCGGATAATGCTTTATATGAAGCAAAGAAACAGGGGCGAAATAGAATATGTCTCGCTCACGATAAGAGTGAACGCAAAACTTATGACAATTTTTAGCGGCATCGAGAAATCCTAAGAGCGGTTTTGTTGCGTAATTAAATTTAGAGATAGAGCTACCCCGTTTCGCATGCTTTTTAGTCAATACGACAAGTTTCAGGCATACCTAACCCAGTAAGCTTGTTCAACGCT
>NZ_JBFSUD010000164.1:0-2229 GCF_041467175.1 Vibrio sp. 10N.247.310.24 | reverse complement strand
ACAACGGTATGCTAAGAACAAAAATGCCGTTCACTCTTAAGTGAACGGCATTAGGCTATCGAGCCCGTCTTTTTGTTGGTGTTATCTTTTGTATCGAAATCATCTGTTTGCTTGAGAGTTCAAAGCGCTTAAGCTTCTGACTCAATCAAATACACTTCTTCACTGAATCGCGACAAGCCTTTCTTCGCAATCTTAGGGTGTTCATCGCCTGCGATATCTTGATTCAACAAAGTAATCTTATAACCAGCAAACAACTGATCGATCTCTAGCTTAGGTACGCTAAACGGAGGCCCTGCCATCTCGCTTTGATCGTAGTCCAATGTCACCAATAAAATCTTGCCGCCTGGCTTTAACAGTTGCTTTAAACGTTCCACATATTGCGCGCGAATCTCAGCAGGCAATGCGACTAAAGACGCGCGATCATAAATGGTATCGACAGGCTGGATTGGTGCTGTGAAGTAATCACCCGTGTAGATGTTCAGTTCATCGAATTGATACAGCTCGTGCTGACCGCTAATTTGAGTCACTGTCGGTGTGTAAAGGTGCTCTGCAAAAAATGCGCGAACTGCAATCTGGCTTAACTCGACACCTTGAACCTCTTCATGCTTGGTCGCTAACCAAATCAAATCTTCACTCTTGCCACAAAGTGGAACAAACACACTCTTCTCGTAGTTAGGCTCAGTCTTTTCCCAAAATTTAATCAGAAGTGGGTTTACATCTTCGAGGTGGAAACCAATTTGGTTGGCTGCCCATTTATTGTGCCAAAATTCAGGATTATTCATCTTTCGTTCATGTTAAACAGTCATAATGCAAGGGTACAGTATAGAGAGGTAAGAGCAACCTTAGCTTGGTTTAAAGTACCAAATTGGTTTCGATGAAATCAGAAACTGGCTAAGTTCAAAGTTCTAATAATTGCGGAACTAACGGTTGGATTATTTGTCTATATCTTCACATTTTAAAGCAATATTAAACGTTAGAGTTGGTTTCGGTCTTAACTAGCCCCATTTAATATGTAGTGAGTTAAGTTAAGCTGTTTTTACTCTTTTGCGTTACTGGTTACCCCTTTTGACTACCCGTTTTTGTAACCTTGTATTTTGGAGTTTGAATGAGTGTATTTCTCCGTACGACGGCCCTAATGCTTCTGGTATTGAGCCGAGCGCCTGCATTCGCAGCAGCACCTGTTTCAACAAGTTCAACAGATCAATCGCGTACATCGTCATCGCAAAACCAAGTTTCATCAAATGTATTCCGCCATAGTCTAAGCGGCTTGTATGGCATAAAAGCATTCGACTCACGTCCTACTCAGCCTTACACCGACTTCGATATTCTGTACAGCAAAGCGCATCAAGGCCAAGCTGAACTAGAAACTATCTGTAAAAGTACTGCCCTACTCACCAACTCTGAAGCGCTCTTTGCTGGCGTTAAATCTCAAGCTCGTGCAGAAGAAAAAATCGCTCTTGAGCTTGATGGTGACGTAACAAAAATTACAGACTTAGCCCGAGCAACTATCATCGCGAACGATGTAGAAAGCTTGGTTGAAGTTTACGAAGCGCTAAGCCGTGAAGCAGACGTTGTTAAGCTGAAAAACAAGTTTAAATCGCCAGCTGACTCTGGTTACCGTGACCTTAACTTGTTGGTTCGTTTGCCTAAAACCAACATCATTGCAGAGGTTCAACTTCACTTAAAAGCGATTGCTGATGTGAAAAGTGGCCCTGAGCACGAACTCTACGAAATCATCCAAGGCATTGAGCGTCACGCAATTGCAGAACATCGCCCAATCAACGATATCGAAGCGGCACAAATCAATAGCCTAAGACGCCAATCTTTAGAGCTTTACCAACAAGCATGGCAACCGTACATTACCACGCACATTAAAGCGGCATAACCACTGGCATAAACGCTTACCATAAACAAGAACGACAAAGGGCTGCATAATCGCAGCCCTTTCTTTTTATTAGTGCTCTCGCGTTGCTTTCATTAGTTCATTAGTTCATTAGTTCATTACTATCAGAAAGCAAAATATAGGGATGTCACTATTAGTAGTTAACGAGAAGGGTGATTAACGAGAAGGGTAGCTAAGAAAAGAGAGTCAGGTGATACCACTAAGAGAAACTAGTGACAAGACAGTCAGCAAATGATGCATAAGACGTAGATACAAAAAGACCACGCTAGGCGTTAATGCCGATCAGTTAAAGCCAAAGTGATCGGTTGAAGGATCCTTCCGAGCTG
>NZ_JBFSUD010000163.1:0-2288 GCF_041467175.1 Vibrio sp. 10N.247.310.24 | reverse complement strand
AACCACCGACACGAGGATTTTCAATCCTCTGCTCTACCGACTGAGCTATCCGGGCGACGAGGTGTATTAAACGTGTTTTCGCGTTCTGGGTCAACATTAAATTGCAAAAAAAGTATTGTTTGATGTTTTTCTATACTTAGTGGGTTGTTTTTGTTCGTTTGGGTAGAAAAACCTAGGTCTAGCATGCCTTAAAAGATGGCAAAACTACGGTTAACTGCTTTGAATGAGCGCTGAAATAAAAAAAGCACGTATGAAAACGTGCTTTTATATTAAAGGTTTTTCTCGAGAGTTTAGTGTTTTACTTCAAACCTATTTACCCAAGTCTCTAATTCGTTAGAAAGAGAAGCTAAAGTTTGAGTACTGTTATGGCTTTCCGTTACGACATCGCTCAGTTGGTTGCCACTTTCTTCAATCATATTGATACGCTTCGATATATCATCGCTTACCTGGGTCTGTTCAGCGGCTGCTGTTGCGATTTGATGGCTCATTGATGATATAGACTCTAATGCAATCACAATCTGTTGTAGCGCTTCAGAGGCATTCTGAGACTCTGCTACAGTACTTTCACTCGTTGCCGCACACACATTCATTGTTTGAATGGCGTTACGGGAACCTTCTTGAAGATTATTGATCATTAACTGAATCTCTTTGGTGCTCGATTGCGTTCGACCAGCAAGATTACGTACCTCATCCGCCACTACTGCAAATCCACGACCTTGTTCACCCGCTCGCGCAGCCTCAATAGCAGCGTTAAGTGCTAACAGGTTAGTTTGCTCTGCAATATCGCCTATAACGTCCAATACCTTAACAATATTGTTTACGTCGTTGTCTAGGTTAGCAACAGCTTCACTGGCTGTACCTAATTGTCCTGCTAGGCCTTGAATATTATCTACTGTGTTGTGGATTAGGAGCTGAGTATGTTGGCTTTGTTTGTCTGCCTCGTCGGTGTTACGAGCTGTATCGCCAGCTGAATCGGCAACATTATTTGCTGAAGACGCCATCTCAGTCATTGCGGTTGCGATCATTTCAGTTGATTGTTGCTGAGTTTCAGTAAGTTGAGCGATAGAACCTGCACGATCTTCCACGCGCTGTAATTCGCCTCTTAACGCTAGCATTGAAGAGTTGAGGTTTGATACTAACTCTGCCAGTGATTGACTCATTTGTTGTACAGCGTGATAGATACTGCCTTGCTCAGCTTGAGTCTCAAACGATGTTTGGATTTTTCCTTCTGCGACAGCTTGTACTGCTTCTCTTACGTCTTTGGGTTCACCGCCAAGTAGCGATAGCATACGTTTAATTGAGATAATCAAGCTTGAAAGAATGACACCAGCAATAGCCAAACATAAAATCAGTTGCCATTGTGCTGTTGACCAAAACCTTGCGTTGACTTCATTGAAGCCGATACCTGTACCTACGACCCAACCCCAATGAGGTGTTTTTTCTGCGATGGACAGTTTTTCTTCAATGCTTCCGTCGGGGAGTTTTTGTGTCCAGGTGTATTCGACTATTTGTCCTGTTCTATTGCCAAGTGCTCGCTGAATAAGTTGGCCAACGCTATTTCCATCGCCATCTTTAAAATCATTAAAGCTGGTTCCGTGTAGTTGCGGATCTAAAGGTGTTGCGACAAAAGTCATATCTTCATCAGCAACATATACATATTCATTGTCTTTATAGATATTGTTGCGCAGTAGGCGAGTGGCCAGCTGTTTGGCTTGTTGTTCTTCTAGAGTGCCATCAATAGCCATTTTTTCGACTTCAGTAAGAATGCTGTATGCACTTTTAAATAGCTCTGTCACGCGAGCTTTGTTGTCTATGTTGCTAGCAACTCTTAAGGTCCATAAACCTGTAGCCGTAAGTGCGAGCAAGGCAATCAAAATGATGCCTGATAATAAATAAGCTTGCGTTTTTAATTTCATATTTCCCCGTGCAGCGATCTAATAATAAGTATGGTGTATCATTCACGAATCTTAAGCTAAGTCGTGTAGTGCAGGTATCAGAAAGGTATCAAAACATGATGAAGATTAAATTTACGAAGAAAAAAAAGTCCCCAGAAGAACATTTTTCGCTGTCAAATGAATAAACAGAGGCAAGAGCAATTACTCTATTGAGGGTGGCGGACGTAGTCCATTTACTAGAAGATCAAGATTTAATGTTGAACTGATGTGTTATTGAATTGCGTTACTTTTATTCAAACGAAAAAAAGCCAAGTCTCTCGACTTGGCTTTCTTGAATGTGGCTCCCCTTGCAAGACTTGAACTTGCGACATACGGATTAACAGTCCGCCGTTC
>NZ_JBFSUD010000162.1:0-2412 GCF_041467175.1 Vibrio sp. 10N.247.310.24 | reverse complement strand
CCCATCAACATAAGTTTAGCGGATGTTTGACAACCGGGGGAATCCATGTAGCCGCGTTAAGTAGTGAGCAACACTACCACGAAACCTAACCATACCACCGTAAACACAAAACCCAACGATGGAATGAAAAATGCCAAGCGTTGGGAATCAGTCTTAAATGCTATGTTATGCTTTTTTTACAACCATACCCTCATTCGTATTAAGAGCTTCATGAAACAGTTGCCAGCACTTAAACATTGAGAACCAAAGTAAAACACCACTTACAGCAAACATCGTGTAAATATCGTAGTTTTCAAACTGGTGAAAATACTGAATATCACCATAAAACTGCTGTATATATATGGCTTTTAATAGAGTAATAGCCGTAGAGGTTATTGCTGCATAAGTAGCAATATTGACAATTACTTCAAGAATCCACAGTTGATTACTTTTAAACATAGGCACGTCTAACGTAGTCTCTGGTACAAACATTGTGTGACAAAGGACAGAAACTACTACAAAAATAAGACACACAATCATTAAATAGCCAGATTCGAGAAAATTACGTATCAGTAGCATTGCTTCGGTCTGATAAATTGTAAAGATGAAACAAACTATGGCTAAAACACTAGCTGCGAGTAAAACCTTAAAATTCACGATTTACTCCCATTGAAGCGCTTCACCATTAGAAGATCTTTTTTATCTTTATCACTTCCAATTAAACCACCAAGCGCACCACCTGCAATTACCCCAGCAACTCCGCCAAGCAAACCAACAGCACCACCAATTACCATAGAAACAGCAGCATTATCACTAGATGGCTCTGCCGTTACATTGCTAACACTGTAAACGTGACCGTCGAGAGTAAATTTATGACCACCAATTTTATTAACAAGATCTCTCTTAGTCAGAGCAGTCATTTTTAGATAAATCTTTTCACCCGATTGCTTTTTTACAAATAATCTCAAAAGACCTCCAGCTAATATGAAGATAGACATTAATCAGAATGGCGTTCATTGTATCATTTCCTCTGAAGTCATCAAGGTGCATATGTCTGGAGACAGACAAAAGCATAACGCCGCATTAAGTGGCGAGCAACGCAGGCCACCCGACCTAAACCATTGTGCCGTAACACTAAAGCTGAATCAAACCGAAAATGCCGAGCATTGCGAATCCGTCTTAAATGCTTTTGTTAGCACGCTGTACTCGATGGTGGAAGTGAATCAAGTGTGCTCGTGCGTTTGTGATTGTATTGTGAGTATTCTGAATGTCAGACAACTCAAACTTACGATAAGTAGTCTTATCTTTTGAGCATGCTACCCCTTCAGAAGGTGATGCGTACAACCAGCTAGCATGAGTAAATTGATTTCTTGAATTACCACTGTCGTCGAGTAACTTTTCCAAAATAGTAAGAGCTTCTCCTAGTTCGTGGTTAGAGCCAATAAGAGCCTTATACTGCTTAACAAGCTTGTCTAGCTTACCTTTGTACATTTTACCAAGGACTTTTATATCAATAGATTCATCGAGCAATTCGTAGGTTTCAGTAAGGCAAATCGTGATTTCATCTTCAAGGGCATTGAACTCCATAATCATTAAGCCAAAAGGACCACTGATTTTGTTCAAGTATGCATGAAGTTCATCTTCACTTTCATAAACATCAACATGCTCGAAAATGCAATTTTCTCTAATTTTGTACGTCATTATGGCTCCTGCGTGCTAACGCCCTGTTAAGGTGTGAGCAACGCAATACCAAGCCGCCGCATACCACCTTAAACACTAAACGCAACGCATAGTGAAAATGCCACGCGTTGCGAATCACTCTTAAACAGTTTGTTGAACGAAGCCGCTGCGCGGCAGAGTAAAGCGAGTGCAAGCCATACTCTTGTAACACCATCATTTGGATGGTCGTTGACAGGAGTAACTTATGAACCCCACCGACTTAAAACGCTACAACGCCCTTTATGAACAACACCTTACCAACCTAAAGCTGCAAGGTAAACGCCCTGCGACGGTTGATGCCTATTCTCGTGCGGTTCGTCGGATCACCGATCATTTCGATCGCGTTCCTGACACATTAACCACGGCCGATCTCAAACAGTTCTTCGCGTCTCTTATCCAAACCCACTCGTGGAGCACCATTAAACTCGATCGTAATGGCTTACAGTTTTTCTATCGCTACACGCAGGGTAAACAGTGGGAGTGGCTCAATATCGTGAAGCCGCCACAAGTGAAACGACTGCCCGACATACTCACACCGCAACAAGTCAGCTCACTGATTAACCACACGCGACAAGCCCGTTATCAAGTCTTCTTCTTAACTCTTTACAGCATGGGATTACGCCTTGGTGAAGGGCTCAATCTCACGGTTCACGATATCGACAGCCAAACGATGCGGGTTCACATACGCGAAGGAAAAGGCGGCAAAGACCGAAT
>NZ_JBFSUD010000161.1:0-2616 GCF_041467175.1 Vibrio sp. 10N.247.310.24 | reverse complement strand
TTATCGCCCAAACTGGTTAAATTTTAACAGTGACAACTATCCTGCCAGAGGGGGCAGGGGTAACACTAATAGATAAAAAGCTTAAGATAGTTGTCAAAAATTAGGTCACATAACAAGCGCCTGAACATGACCTACGTACTGTTCAGGCGCCTCTGTTTTAGGCACTTTCTTCTTGTTTCTCAGTTTGTTTCTTCTGGTTTTTTCTTATCGCGTCGAGTATTGCTTTCATGCGCTCTGGGGTCGCTTTGGGCGCGTTTGGTGCCGGCGCTGTGCGATTTGTAGAGCGGGGAAGTTGTGCTGCCATGTTGTCGCCCTCCATTAAGGCCCATTCGGCGATGAACTCGTGATATTCTTCAATTTTAGCCCCGATGTATTCTCGGTAACTGGTGTCAGTATAACACAAGTTGTCGTAGCGCTGAGGCCACACCTTCTTGTGGATCCCGTTGCCGGATTGCTCGTCGACGTGGAACGCCATCGTCATCGCTGTATCTATTCTTGTTAACAGGCAAGATAATCTGTCGAGATCTTGATAAAACGTGGCCGCATGGAAGCCCCCAGAGCCAGTAAACACCAGCTCTCCGGTGGTCGCGTTGTTGCCGATGGGCATGTCTATCAGCGCACCGGTGTTTTCCGTTACCGCAATCAAGCCAATCTCATCGCGTTCGTCGAGCGCTTGGGCTAATTGAATGTATTCCTCGTCAGAAATGAGGGCCAGAAGCACGGCTTGCGCGAGGATAATAGGGTGCTCATCACCCGAAAAAAAAATCACTTGCTCGAGACACACGATATGTTTGCGCGTCTCACAGTCGACTTCCAAACCGCTGACTTGGCTAGTCCACATGGCGTCACCCGCGATGAAAATGTTCGGGCTGGCTATTATCGTTGTCATGACGTTTTACGTTCCTAGATTAAAGAAGCTTATCTCGAGGGTTGTTGCTCTGAATGGCACCATTATTTGAATTTGGCCGGGATCCAGGGCTTAGGCGGCATGCAACGACCGCCACGAAATGGCAAGGGATGCTCTTTAGCCGGATAGTATTTCGGGGACTCAATTTTGCCGTGGCGCTCAACCAGTTGCCGGTGCTCGTCACGCCAGTACGCAAAACTGAGCAATTCCTTGGGATTGAATTCCCGATCTTCGGGGGTAATGAGGATCGCACGGTCAACGTTGATTCGAAATCCGTTCCAGCGATGATCCAACGGTAAGTAGCCACGGGCGTGAATGTTCATCAATTTTTCGGCCAGTGGATTGACCGGGACCGCGCCAGACAGCCAACGCTTGATCGTGATCGGTTGAACGTAAAAATACGCGGCGGCTTCATGAATGTCATCGAAGTAGCGATTCAATAGATCGGCAAAACGGGGAGTGAGCATGTGATCTCCTTCAAGTTATCAAACATCCGTCGAATTCTTTTTTCGATGACAAAACACGATGTCCATCGGTGAATTCGATGAAACTTGTCGTCAAACCGGAAAAAAGAACAGTGACGAAAACTAGGTATAACGCAAAATTGAAGGACGAAAACTAATTAATGATCGTATTTATGTGGAAACATTTTGAATTTCAAGCGTCTATAGCACGCGTGTACGCAAAATCTGCAATTGCTAAGGTACTGAATACTCTCAGATTTTACGCACAGCCTTATCACTGGTTATTAGGTATTTTATGGTAAATAGCCACTCTGGTTAAATACACAGTAGAATTCAGAGAGTACCGATACAACATAAAGGCAGGGCATCGCATAAAGATACCTGCCTTATAAACACCGAAACCAATTTTACATAACGCACATAATACGCACTAAGGCGTAAGTTCTTTCTGGAGGCTATCTAGCTGCTCTTGAGCCTGAATCTGTGGGTAGATTCGCATAAAGCTGACCATTCCCTGTAACTCTTCAATCTGGTCATTAATATGATCATGCAAATTGTAAGCTATCTCTTTGGGACAATCTCCAGTACCAAGGAAGATTGAAATATTAGAGATTTCATTAAGCTTAGATTCTAAGTCTGATAGCGTGTATTCTTTAACTGTCATAATCAACTCCGTTTCAGTTGGTTGTGGTTAAAGCCCGTAGCTGTCTCATCAGTTACGGGCTTTGTTTTAATCAGTAATAATTGGCTCTTCTTCCGTTAGCGTTCGTAACGATGATTGGCAATTAGGACACTCAATCTTAGATAAGAATCCACTAATATAGACTTCCTCATCCCAGAATAATTTATAGCAAGACGTACATTGATATTTAGGGTCATCTTCACGGCTCACCATCATAAATCCACCCTTATAGAGAATGGTACGCTTAGGTAAATTCCAAATCATAAATCCAGCTCCAGAGGTGTGATGATTTTGCCGTACTTCTTTAGCTCCACAGTGCCAAAGTTATTAACGATATAAGAAGAGCTATGAAAGGTATAAAATCCGGCTTCATAAGGTGGTTGACCTTCTTCCAGTTGAACCTTCGTAAGTGTTGGGAAGCGACCTTGTAGATGTGCATAAGCATCTTGTTCGTAAATCGTACGTGGTGGCTTACCGTCTTTCCCTGGCATGGTTCTAGGTGTGACCTTTACCCCCTCTGGCAGGATAGTTGTCACTGTTAAAATTTAACCAGTTTGGGCGAT
>NZ_JBFSUD010000160.1:0-2776 GCF_041467175.1 Vibrio sp. 10N.247.310.24 | reverse complement strand
TGTCTATATAAATCTAAGTCAAAGCGATACTGCACCTTTACCTTCTAATCACGAGGTAGAGAAAGGGGCCGATTCAGATCTACAGATAAGCCTTGAAACTGAAAGGATGTGGAAAGATAAGCATGAACGTATCGAAACCCTAAGCTCTTACCGTCGTAGAGTCAGTCATTGTGAGAAAGAATTGTCGCAAGCATCCTCAATAATGATTGATTTACCATAAATTTCGTTGTGCGAACTAAAATGGGGGAGGTTGTACTCATCCTGTCCAGGTTTTGGTTGTGTGAGTGTCATGTGAATACTCGAAAGTTAAGCCGATACATCTAGATCTAGTTGCTGGCAACCTGAGAACAAAATAGGTACCTGTAGATCTAAGTAAGTATCAGTAACCTTCACGCTTTCAAAATCCGTTGCCTTCGGGCGTGGCGGTTCAAGCCTGCCAACAGGTACCATATTTAGATGACAAAGCCTCGACTCAGTCGGGGCTTTGTTGTATCTGGAGAGCAGAAAACGTTGCCTTGGTGGTGGCAGGAATGTCTGTCCAATCAGTCAGTCCTTATTGTGCCATTCCAAAATATTACCGTTTCCGTTCGTAATGTGACTCCTTAGTAAATTAATTATCTTAAATCAGAATGTTATCTGTCATTCTCACGTCTATTGTCTATGTTTAAAGGACTAATAGAGGAGAAACATATGCTGACAGTAACCCCTTACTTGTTTTTTGATGGTCGTTGTAGTGAAGCGTTAGATTTTTATCATAAATGCTTTGGTGGTGTTGTTTTATCGAAGCAACTCTTTAGTGATGCTCCTCAGGTAATAGAGGGGGCACAACCTAGTTGGGTTATGCACGCTGAGTTCGAAGCATTTGGTATGAAGCTCATGATGTCTGATGGCGTTAAAGCTAAAGAACTTGAAGGGAACAATCTGGCACTTTCCTTGGTTACCGAGGATACCGCGACTCAAGAGAAAATTTTTGAGAAGCTTAAACAAGGAGGGCGAATAATGACGCCACTCGCAGATACGTTTTGGGGCGCTAGATTTGGTAAAGTGGAAGATAAGTTCGGTATTCGTTGGATGGTGCATTGTGATTCTTTAAGTTGAACCTGTGAAATTGGATAGTGAAATTCCCGTGTGGTTTTATTAGAATTATAAATATAGATTATTAATCAATATTATATAAATATGGGCAGCATAAAGATTACTGTAGATCGCATCCAGCCCGGCCTACACATACGACTCCCCCTAAAATGGAACGAACACCCATTTTTATTCAACAGCTTCAAAATAAAAGATGACGCTCAAGTGAAAATAATTCGGCATCTTGGGATTAAGCATGTCTATATAAATCTAAGTCAAAGCGATACTGCACCTTTACCTTCTAATCACGAGATAGATAAAGGGGCCGATTCAGATCTACAGATAAGCCTTGAAACTGAAAGGATGTGGAAAGATAAGCATGAACGTATCGAAACCCTAAGCTCTTACCGTCGTAGAGTCAGTCATTGTGAGAAAGAGTTCGAGCGCTCGCTTGCTCGAATGCGTTCAGTAATGACAAAAATTCGTAACCGACCTATAGATGCGGTAGGAGAGGTTAAAAGTCTAGTTGATGATATTGTTGAAATACTGGCAAGTGACGATAGCGTTACCTTACATCTTATGAATGCTAAAGCTGACTTTGAAGACATTTACTTTCATACATTAAATGTCTCTGTCGTTGCGTTAATGATAGGTAAAGCTAAAGGCTACAATACTCAACAATTGAAAGCGCTTTCTTTTGCTGCTTTGTTCCATGATGTAGGAAAGATCAAAATACCAGCTGCAATACTTAGAAAGCAGAGTACGCTGACAGCACCGGAAGAGAATTACCTAAAACTTCATACGAAATATGGTGCTGATATTGTCTCTGGAATTGATGACTTTCCTGAAAGTGCCAAAAAAGTAATCGTTCAACATCATGAAATGAATGATGGCTCTGGTTATCCTGAAGGCTTAAAAGAAGAAGAGATAGATGAACTAACCAAAATAGTTTCAGTGGCTAACGCATTCGATAATCTTTGTCATGGTAAAGCGCAATCTCAACAAATGATCCCATACTTGGCATTGTCCCACTTATATAAGAACTGCAAACATCTATATAGTCAGGATAATTTGAGTCTATTGGTTAAGTTCATGGGAGTCTATCCGCCGGGTACTGTCGTGCAGCTTTCCAATGAATCAATTGGAATCGTGATTTCGGTTAATGCCAAACATATGCTTTATCCGAACGTACTGATCTATGATCCTAGCGTTCCAAGAACCCAAGCCCCGATCATTGACCTATTTACTAAAGAGATAAAAATTGTCAATGCAGTTCATCCAAGCAAGTTACCGGAGCAAGTTAGAGAATATCTAAACCCTAGGGCTCGTTTATCTTACTTTTTTGATAATGGTGAGTAGTTACCCACAGGTTCTTGTGGGTAGTTTGTTCGAAACTTGGGTTGAAAGTTGTATAAATAAGCCCTTGGTTGAAATGTCTTCACTTAACCTCTTTTTTAAATAAAAAACGTATTTAATGCTTGCCAATGAGAGCTGCATCTCTATAATGCCGCCTCACTGACACGGCAGACGCCATAAGGCTTCAGCGAAGAATGTTAGTAAGGCAACTAGCTTTAAGCGATGATTCGCTTTTACTTTTTAAAAGTAGAAATTAATTCCGAATAAGTGTTTGACACTGAGAATTAAATAGCTAGAATGGCCGCCTCTTCCGAAGTGATGTAAGTCACAACGAAGAGAAGCTCTT
>NZ_JBFSUD010000159.1:0-2783 GCF_041467175.1 Vibrio sp. 10N.247.310.24 | reverse complement strand
TAATGGAGTTGTGGATCAAAACTTATTGGCCTATCGCATGGGCTGCGTTGAGCACGTTGGGGATGTTAGTCCTTGCCTTGCTTTCTAAAACGTACGCCAAGCGAGAAGACCTAGAAAAGGTAGGACGTAAAGTGGACGAACTACAAACGCAGATTGACAATCTACCCACTCAGCAACAAGTAACGCAGCTATTGCTTGAAATGGCAAACACACGCGGTGAGATGAAAGAGCTACGAGCACAAATACAGCCTGTAGAACACCTCGCTCAACTGTTATTAGAACAACGTTTAAAAGATGATAAATAGGATTTGTTATGTATGGAGTAGGAAAGTCGATGTATGCGCTTATAGCTGTAGCTTGCCTATTTAGCGCTGTGTTTGGTTGGGTCGTAATAGAATCCTTGATATGGCTATTTTCTCATATCAGTTTTAATTTTTAACGGAGTACTTATGGGCTTTAAAGAGTTATTAAAAGAAGACCAGCGTCTTGTGATCTTGCGTTCACTTCATGACATGACAGGGTATGAAGCGAATGAATCTATCCTTGATTCTTGCCTTGATGCTTACGGTCACAACATTAGCCGTGATGCAGTTCGTACGCATTTATCTTGGCTTGAAGAGCAGGGGCTAATTAGCATTCGTACTGTATTAGATTGCCAAGTCGCAAAACTTACAGGCCGTGGTGAAGATGTGGCAACAGGCCAAGCTATTGTGCCAGGCGTAAAGCGCCCACGCGCTTAGTGAGGTAACACCATGACCAAGAAGAAACGTATTCGCTCAAAGATAGAGTTGCTGCCTCAAGAGATTCGAGAAGCACTTAACCTTTGGCTTCGTAATGGCGATATGACCCAGCAAGATGTGCTTGGTGCTATCCATGAAATGATTGATGAAGCAGGCTTACCTAAGGACGCTAAGCCAAGCTACACGTCACTCAATCGTTATGCTCGTCGTATGGAAGACATGGGGGCTCGTCTTCGTCAGTCTCGCGAAGTGGCAGAAGTGTGGACAACCAAACTGGGTGAAGCGCCCACCTCTGATGTGGGTAAGCTGCTGCAAGAGTTTGTGCGTACCATGGCTTTTGAAACATCTATGACCATGATGGAAAGCGCAGCTGAAGACGGTGAAGTGATTCCACCAAAAGCACTCGCTCAACTCGCTTTGGTTATTCAACGTATCGAGCAAGCCTCAATGGTGAGCCATAAGGTTGAAAAAGAAATACGCAAAGCTTTTGCTGAAGAGATGGTCGAGAAGGCCGAGCAGGTAGCGAAGAAAGCTGGCTTAACGTCAGACACAGTGAAGATGCTGAAAGCAGAGCTGCTAGGGATTGCCTAATGACAGAATCACCAAACGTCAATTCGATTACTGAAAACATCCTTGTCAAGTTCGACAAGGATGAGCTTTTACTTGGATATCAGAAACGTTGGATAGCCGATGACTCTGTGCTTAAGATTGCGGAGAAATCACGTCGTACTGGTTTGACGTTTGCTGAAGCGGCTGACTCTGCGCTTAGTGCCGGCACAGCCAAAGGTGAAGGCGGCAATAACGTGTTCTATGTTGGCTCGAACAAAGAAATGGCGCGAGAGTTCATTGATGCCGTTGCTCAGTGGGCCAAGATATTCGATAAAGCAGCTGGCGAAGTTCAAGAGGATATTCTCAATGATGAAGACAAAGATATTCTGACCTTCGTCATTTACTTTGAATCGGGCTTTAAGGTTCAAGCGTTATCGAGTAATCCTTCTAACCTGCGTGGTATGCAAGGCACGGTTATCATCGATGAGGCTGCATTCCATGAACGCTTAGCCGAAGTGCTAAAAGCCGCACTCGCGTTGACTATGTGGGGTTCTAAAGTTCGCCTTATTTCTACCCACAATGGTATAGACAACTTATTCAATCAACTTATCCAAGATAGCCGTGCGGGGAAAAAGCGTTACTCGATCCATACCGTTACGCTCGACGATGCTTGCTTGGAAGGTTTGTATCAACGAATTTGTCAGGTCACTAAGCAAGAGTGGTCACAAGAGAAAGAAGACGAATGGAAGACTAACCTTCTCAAAGACACGGCCACCGAAGAAGATGCACTCGAAGAGTACCAGTGTGTACCGAAGAATGGCGGTGGTGCTTATATTAGCCGTGGTTTGCGTGAACGTGCTGCGCGGTTAGATGGCCCAGTATTAAGCTTCACTGGCTCTAAAGCGTTTAACGAAGCGAAAGAGCACATACGCGAAGCAGAGATGAAAGAGTGGTTAGACGAACACGTTCAGCCAGAGCTCGATAAACTCGATCCTAAACTGCGCCATTGCTTGGGTGAGGATTTTGCACGCTCTGGTGACTTAACCGTTTATGCACCCATGGCCGTTCAAAATGATGTGAAGCGCACCGTGCCTTTCTTATTAGAACTTGGCAATGTGCCATTCAAGCAGCAAGAGCAAGCGCTTTACTTTATCTGCGATCAACTTCCAAGGCGTGATGGTATTTATCTTGATGCGCGTGGTAATGGCCAGTACCTAGCCGAACAAGCCCGATACAAGTACGGCGAAGAAGTGGTTGAGGTAATGCTCTCTGTGGGTTACTACCGCGAGAACATGCCTTCATTTAAAGCTGCGTTTGAAGATGATGAAATACTGCTTCCAAAGCATGAGGACGTGATTACTGATTTGGGACAAATCCAAATTAAAGCAGGCGTTCCTAGTATTGATTCAACACGAACCAAAGGCGAGAACGGAAACAAGCGACACGGCGATAGTGCCATTGCTATTTGGTTTGCTTACTTAGCCTCTAAGGCGG
>NZ_JBFSUD010000158.1:0-2893 GCF_041467175.1 Vibrio sp. 10N.247.310.24 | reverse complement strand
GAGAAGCTGCTTAATAAGCAAGCAAATGATGACAACTACCTTGAAAAACACCGTATCCCTTCCTATCTACTTTCAAGCCAAAGAGTACCTTGAACAGGTGTTTCGCTACGTAAAAGCCGCTCAAGAAGCTTTACGAGTAGCAGATTTAGAAACAGCAAGGCAAACTATAGAAAGCTTGAATGCGATTAACTATAGGCTTACCCCTTCTCTTTATTCCCATAGTCACTCATTACCCCCAAAAAGCACTCGTTCGGCAATCGATACGGTCACTAAAAAAACCGACTCAAAATCCAAGATAACCATGCTCAAACTATTCGAGCTATATAAAGAAGAAAAGCTGGGAGAAGGTATTGCTAACCAAACAATAGTAGCGACTGAAAAGAAAGTTCTTGTCGTAGATGAACTACTTAAAAGCCGTCCATTAGAACAACTCGAAAGATCTGACGCATTAGCTATAAAAAAACTTCTGTTAGCTATGCCAAGTAATATTAATAAGAAAAAAGAATTCAAAGACCTATCTATAATTAAAGCCATCAACAAAAATAAAAAACTAAAACACGAATGTTTATCAGAGAGCACTGTTGAAGATTATATTCAGAAGTGCTCATCCCTCTTAAAGTACGGAATACAGCACAAGCTCATTGATTATAACCCCTTCGAGGCGATCAAATTTAAAGCTACTAATGAAATCGAAGATCGAGATCCATTCTCACTTCAAGAACTGGATTTGATTTTTAGCCAGGATATCTTTCAGTCTCTCAACTTCTCTAAGACTAAACGAAAGAACCAAGAATACAGATACTGGCTCCCCCTTTTAGGCTTGTATGTAGGTGCTCGCATCAACGAGTTGTGTCAACTCTATACTACAGATGTAAGAGAAATCGAAGGTATATGGTGTCTCGACATCAAAAGAGATAGTGGAAATCAGCGCACAAAAAATCTAGCCTCAGTTCGAATCGTTCCCATTCACTCAGATCTTATTGAACTTGGGTTTATCAACTATGTGAACTCTCGTCAGGGGAAAGAGCTATTATTTGATGGATTAACATATACTGAGAAGAACGGTTATGGTGGTGTAGCAAGTAAATGGTTCGGACGATTTAAGTCAAGTCTAGGCTTCCCTAAAAAGACTAAAGTTTTTCACTCGTATCGACACACAATTCTCGATTACTATAAACAAAAAACATCTATCGAACTTCGGTTTGCTGAAGCTATCGTAGGGCATAAACACAATTCAATCGCTTTTGATCTATACGGTAGTAAATTCTGCCCTTCAGTACTGCATCCTGTCGTTGAAATGCTGTCTTGGAAAGAAATCATACCATCATTAAACAGCCTTAAACCTCGTGTATACGAATAGGACACAAAAGCTTGTTTTTGTGAATCACAAAGCTCATATACTAAGCAGACACCCGAATGTGTTTGCTTAGGTATATAGTAAACACCTTCAACCGTCCGCTAAGCGTTAAGCAAACATTAAAATAAGAAAATATGTGTCACTATAGCGAAAGTGCGTAATAACGCAGTAGAAATGCTGAATAGCGCACTGAAAGTGCGGAATGACGCAGTAGAAGTGCTGTTTGACGCACTGCTTTTTTAAGAGGAAAGCGGAGATTTAGAAGTGTACTAAAGCAAAATAACGCTTGAGCCTTATATTAAATTTATAACTTTAAAATAGTTATAACAGTTATCATAGTTATCATAGTTATAACACATTTTCTTGAGGGAATAAATGATAATAGATCTCAATTAGTAAACATTGCCCTCCTTTCCTATTGCTTAGAACGAGGAATATAGAAAATCAAAGCCATTTCTGGCTTTGATTCATTCTATACCTAAGTTTAAAGCTTGAAGTAATATGCTTTAATCTTCTCTGCCATTTCTTGTCTACGGTAAGTCAGGAAATCTTCATAATTATCCAGCTTATACAAAGCCTTGTCTAAAGGCATGCAGTTAGTAACAAAGTTTTCATCTAGAGTTTGTTTTTTATTTATTGAACCATAAACTAACTCTCCACCATCACACTGTGCTTCCACTTGTCCTATATACTCTTCAGGAGACAAGTCAGCAATTTTGATATTGATCTCTTGCTGCAAAAACACATAGTTAGCAATCTGATTGTACTTACCTTGTGCAAAACCATTTTTCTTCAAATACGCTCTTGGGAAAACATGATGCATATCCCCTTTATGAATGAGCATATCTTTGACAGAAATAGCTGAAGACAAGAAACCCTGCTCATTCGCTGCGGCTTGAGCAGCTAAATAAACCTTAAAAGCTGGTGCATTGGTACTTGAAGTCGTAAGGTTTTGAACTAGGCGTAAACCCCAAAACGCATCAGATAGCTCAGTCGCCTCTACCTTCTCCAATAACTCAGAAAAGTCATCGCAAATAGCAATTGCCTTTATATCTTGCTCAAACTTGCTTTCAGGAGAGCCTGAGTACCGCCCTGTGAGCACAGACATAGCAAACCAACGTCTCACCCAGTGCTCAATGTTTGGTTCATTACCATAATCACGCTTTAATTTTAGGTAGAGAATGTATGCAAAATTCAAAGCATTTTGCGAGCGAATCATACTTCTACTAACAAACCCTGTTGAACGAATAATCATCAAGAAACGTTTGAAGTTCGTTTCATTAATGAACTCTTTGACACCATTAGCAAGTGTTTGAAATGATTTCTCTTCTATCTCTTTCTCATAGGTTCGAGTTTCAAAGTTTCTCCCAGATAGTAAGCTAACTAAAAATGCCAAACGACCTCGCTCAAAGTTCGAGGTATAAGCCACTCGAAGCATATCTGAGTAATCAGGATCATAGAGATCATCATTTTCATTGCGTAGGGCTTTGTTGCGTAATTCAATGGAACTAAATCAAGAACCTACGATCTGATCAG
>NZ_JBFSUD010000157.1:0-2924 GCF_041467175.1 Vibrio sp. 10N.247.310.24 | reverse complement strand
AAATACGCGAAACGGGGTTGTTCTATCTTTAAATTTAATTACGCAACAAAGCCATTGCGTAGCCACTTCATCGCCTTGAAATAATCAGTCGCAATAAATGCTTCGTCATTCTCAATGTGTGAAATGAACTCTGGGGCTTTTGCAAGATGGCAGAAGTAATCAATAGCCTTACGTAGAGTGTTACCACTGAACTCTTCATTTGCAGCGATCTTTGACATCGCAAAATCAGCCTGACTAAGAACAACGCCTTTAGAGTTAATTCGAATAAAGATTTCCGTTACCGTTTCAATATCAAGTTCCGAATCCAATTCAATCATACCAATTTGTTTTTTTACGATGTCGCATAGCTTATCAATACGATCATAAATCAAGTCCGCTTCAACACCTGGATTCTGATCTAAATACTTTGGAACTAAATGGTGACTTCTAATTTCTCCACTCATTAGTGGTGCAATATCATCAACCCAAGTCTTGTCTTTCTCAATGGCAGGGTTAAGTACCTCAAACTTCTCTTCTAGGGGATTGAAAGCTATTCGGATTTTAACTGTCTTATACTTTTGATTTATTACCGCCTGCCCAGTTAGTGCGGCTTGTAGAGCTGTAACACGCTGCTGTCCATCGATAAGAACTTTTTTACCTTCAGATACAGACCCGTCTTTAAGTTTTACGTTAGGGTTTTTCCAAGCAATGATATAACCGACAGGAAAACCTTGATATAAGCTATCAATGAGATCCCTAACCTTTGACGAATCCCATACAAAAGGTCGTTGAATTTCAGGTATCGCTATCTCACCAGATTTAACCCAGTTAACGACTGAGTCAATCATGTATTGGTTTACTGAATATTTTTGTGTCGTCATTCTTCTCTTATAACCCCATTCCTGAATGCTCTACTTCTGCGTGCAACTCTTTCCAGTTCGGACAGTGCTTAGTCACTAACTGCCAGAATACTTTATTGTGACTTTTTTCTGCGGTATGGCAGAGTTCATGGATGATGATGTAGTCCATGACATTGTTTGAAAACTCCATGCAGCGTGGATGAAACTCTAATACATCATTATCAGTGCAGTTAGCCCAGCGAGCCTCAAATTTTTTAATTTTGTATGTCGTGGCATCTAAACCAGTTTCACGCTGCCAATGACGTAGGCGTGAGCCTATCTTCTCTTGAGCTTTCTGCTTATAAAAACGTTCAAGAGCCGCTTTAAATAAATCTCGACTTACAAAATGACCTTCTGGAGATAACACCTTAAAACGGCTTTGATTAAAGCTCACTTCAGGGATTAAAAGCTCAGGAGCAGGGATAATTTCACAATAGAACGTTCGTCCTCTGTAGGGTGCTCTACTGCCGCTTACAATCTCATCTTTTTGCGACTGGTTTACCTCTGCTAAACGCTGCTTGATCCAACGAGCACGATAACGAATCAATTCAAGTTGCTCTTCTTCTGACACATCTGGACCACGAAGAAGAACTGTCTTACCTCTTTCTACGGTGACGTAGTGATGTGACAACTTCTTATCAACTTTAAACATCCACTCGATTTCAGTGGTTCCATATTGGAAAACTGGCATAACGTTCTAAACCCAATCAGTTGTTCAGCATGATGTTAAATATTTCATTCGAATGCTGGCGAGCGACTGCCATATCCCAACCACCGAGACCTCGTAGGATCGTGCGTACTGTCTTCTTGACCTCGTTATGAATATCTTTCTGTTTTTTCCAGATCGGAGAAAGCATCACCTCTGCAATATCAGGGTGATTAAAAATGCCCTTTGTCCAAGCGAGTGCTTCAGCCTCATCAACTTGTTTTTCTAGATAGTGGTACACAGACTTCTCTGTAGCCGTATCTAAGCCCATCTCTGATGGCTTAGCATCTTTATCTCGAACTCGCTGAGCAAACAACTCTAATTGCTCTAAGAAAATCGCCTGCTCAATACGACCTTCACGCTCATCATTGATAAGCTTTTCTAGCTCTTCTTCTAAATCACCGAAGAAAGCGGGATCTTTGCCTTTGCCTGTTTTGATAGTGTGCTTTAACTTATTCTTCATCACGAGAGCAGCACTACCAGCAGATTTTTGCTTTCTTAGTAAATCCATGTCTGCTGCATCAAGGATAGACACCTCACGTCCAAGAAGGCTCTTTACTTCACTGGCTTCAATGTGTTCATCCAGCATCGCTTTAATAAGCTCAGACTCAGAAGCCGTTATACGAACTGCATCTGCACTGTCTGGCATTTTATTACGCAGTTGCAGTTTGATTTCGTTGAACACCTTAAAGTAAGGTTTAAAAGGTGCTCCCCGCTCATCGGGGAGCACTACATCTAATCGACTATTGAACTCTGCCACTGCGACTAAGAAATCTTCTACGATATCGAGTTTAGTATCAGGGTCTAAGAATAGATCAGCATCTTCCTTATACAATTCAGGCTGTTTAACCAAGTTGTGTTTCTTAGGCAAAATATCTTGAATCTTAGCTAAGGCGGTTTTTAACTTAGGTAATTCAGACTCAACATCCGTCCACACTTGCTCGGGTTGAACATCATTGCCATACATTTTCAGCGCTTCATCGAGATACTCAACTACACCGTAATAATCAACGATGTAACCTGCTTTCTTGCCTTTACGAGTTCGGTTCACACGGGCAATGGCTTGCAGCAATGTGTGTTCTTTTAAAGGTTTATCTAAATACAGAGTATTGACGATTGGCGCATCCCAACCAGTTAGTAGCATATCCGAAACTATCACTAAACCGATGTTATTAACCTTAGCGTCTTCATCTGTTTTATTTTCCGACTCGTCTCCATATGGCAATTTAAACTCATCATTGACCAGTTGAGAAATCTCCTCTGAAGGTACGGCAATTGGCTTAACACCGGCTTTGTTGCGTAATTAAATTTAAAGATAGAACAACCCCGTTTCGCGTATT
>NZ_JBFSUD010000156.1:0-3102 GCF_041467175.1 Vibrio sp. 10N.247.310.24 | reverse complement strand
ATGAGATATTTGCCTTTCATGTCCCTCACTTCTCAAAAGCTTCTGTGCTGTGTCGCCAGTTCAAAAAGCTCGAAGGGTTAGAACTGACTAAAGCAATGTGCCTTGAATCATAAAAAAGGAATACAAGATGGAAATACTAAAACATCAAATCACCGAGCAAGAACAAAGAATTGTTTATCGCATGGGTGAGCGTCCAGAAAATACGTTGAGAGAGTTACTAGAGGAAGGGTTTGTATCTCAGGAGAGGTTTATAAATATCCGACCTAAACAGCGTTGTCCATGTGGTTCAAAGAAGAAGTTTAAGAAGTGCTGTGGAAGGTTGTTAGAAGATAAATAAGCAAGAGAGGTTGAGTATGAAGATTGGTGATCCATTGGCGCAAGATGAGTTGGCTTTTGCGCGTGAAGCTCTTGATGGGTTAGCAGAGTCAGCGTTGCAACGCGGGTTTCTGCTAAGGCCGGAAGTTATAGAAGTAATGCTGATTCTTACAAAGGGAAGCGATCGTATTTTGCCAGCGAGCATGGGGCCAGTTAAGGAGTTGTAAGCGAAACAAGCAAGGTTCGCCTTGCTTGTCTGCCTAGCGTGGTTGCTAGGTACTGATGAGCAGCCAGTACAACACAAAGCTATAGGAGGTTTTTATTATGTTTGGTGAATACACACCACTAATGAAAGCAGGTTTATTACAACGCCGCTTAGCGAATGGTAAAGCCATACTCGATGCTGAACTAGGCTTGCAGAAATGGTGCCCGCACTGCCAAGAGTATTGGCCGCAAGACACCTTGTTCTGGTCGCCATGCAGAAGAAACCCAGATGGGTTGCAGAGTTGGTGCAAAGCTTGTCAGTTGGAATGCAAGAACGCCAAACGTAAAGCGGCTTAGGGGGCAATATGAGAGAAATATTATTCAGAGCGGAAGCTATTGTTAACCAAAAATGGAATAACATTAAAGTCGGTGACTTTGTTTATGGATCATTTATTGAGTCTGAAATCGACGCACCATGCATCATCTTTGGGCAAGGAGAGCAAATAGAAATTGACAGAAAAACTTTATGTCAGTTCATAGGAAAGAAAGATGAAAACGGCGTTCGTATTTTTGAAGGTGACACTGTTCAGTCTGATTACTATTACCCTGATTATATGTGTGTTGCCGAGGTCTCATATTGTGAGTTTGAAGCTAGGTTTAAGTTCAATAAAGGTGAAGGTGAGCAAGATGCCTTTTCGTTTGGGAAGTTGTACGTAGTAGATAGTGAAGAGGTAAGTCAAAATGTCTAACTTACTCAAACTTGTCCAAATCGCTAAGCGTGATCTTGCCATGGAAGATGATTCTTATCGTGACGTTCTTGAGCAATGCACAGGTAAGCGAAGTGCAAAAGGCTTGAACGACATTCAACTAACCAAAGTGTTAGACAGAATGAAAGCGCTAGGCTTTAAGCCAAAACGCAAGCCACAAGCAAGAGCGCCAGAAGTAGCAAAGATTCGTGCAATTTGGCGTACCATGCACAAACAAGGCTTTATCCGCAATGCGAACGACGTTGCCATTGATGCTTATGTGAAACGCATGACTACTGCATCAAATGGACGTGGTATTGAAAAGGCGGTTTGGCTTAAGTCAGCTCAAGCAGCTGAAGTGTTGGAGGCTTTAAAGAAATGGCACTATCGATTGATGGCCGAAGTGATCACTAAAAGTGGTGGTCGCATTCCATCGAACAACGATTGCACAGGCCCAGCTGGTTATGAGCTATTAGCTGAGCATTATGCGAGTAACTACTACAAAACTGGTTAACGTGCCCCACCAGTAAACACTGCCATATACTACAAACACCTCGCCAAGCGGGGTGTTTTTATATTCATACTATGTGAAGGTATGCCATGTGGATGGGAGGCAGTAATGAGTGAAGAAAACCAAGACTTGTTTGGTTACAAGAATGTAAGCCTAGAAGAAGTTGAAAAACTAGCAGACGATGAAGAGCACCAACGATGGCCAGAAGCCATGCGCCAAATCTACTGCATATTTAAAGATGAACTCGTTAAGAACGAAACCGATCCAAAGCTTGCGGTGGTTTTACTGCATCGTATTTGCAAAGAGTTTGGTGGTGTTCAGCTTTACCTTCCACGCGGCAGACAGCTTGAATCTGAAATCATGAACCTGTCTATCTGGCGTGAGTTCAATGGTGCGAATGTTGAAGAGCTGTCACGTAAATACGATAAAAGTATGCAGCATATCTATCGCGTAGTCGCTAAAATGCGCAAGATAGAAGTTAAGAACCGTCAACCGAATTTATTTTAAGGAATTGAAAATGACCATATTCGACTTAATAGTTACTTTAATCGTTGGATTTATTACTGCCTTCCCTCTTTGTAGGGTTGCTAAGAATCAAGGCTTCAAAGCCGATTGGTGGGTAATGTTAGTATTGGTTCTGATACCTGTTTTACAAATCCCTTATCTTTACTGGATTGCTTTTAAAAAAGGACAGTAATATGAGCGCTACCAATCAAAGTGATTTAAATCTTTCGTTTTCTCATTCCGCTGAAATTTTTGGTATTCCGTCTAATTTAAGGTCTAGTATGGAATCCGTCATATGGGACAATATCAATAACAAAAGAATGGCGATAAAAAAACTAGAGTCAAAATTCCCTTATGAATGGACATCTCAAGTAGCAAAGGATGCCTTAATTGCAAGAGGTGAGAGGTTCCCATACCTTAAAGAACAGTTGGATTTTATTGTTGGATATGTTATCAAGCTTGCTCATGTCAACAGACAATTTCGAGATGCCGACAAAACTAAACGTTTACTGCCCTACTTAAAAATAATGAGAGGCTCAGCAATCATTGATTGCCCGATTCACTCTGAATTTATTGATCATGTTTATGAAGTGACTGATAAGTTTTGGATTAAATATCCAGTAGGAAAGCATATCGACTGTAGTTGTTCAATACGCACTATCAGTAAGCATGAATTCAACAATTCACATTAATTAATATCCATCTAATATAAAAAGCACAATCAGTTAAACGTAACCCCATTACTAAACTGGTTGTGCTATGAAAATCCTAACTCTCCATCGCAATTATTTCCCTCATGGTGTTTTTTCTTATCTGTGCGAT
>NZ_JBFSUD010000155.1:0-3254 GCF_041467175.1 Vibrio sp. 10N.247.310.24 | reverse complement strand
CCCAAAAAAAGCTCAAAGCCAATTTCCCTGCTGCGACTTATAGATACATATCATTAGACGCAAAAAAGCCCCTGCTAATTTCTCAGCAGGGGCTTTCAATTATTTGGTGTCATTCCGAATAACTACATCATATTGATGTTGAGTTAAATCGTGGAATTAACCTTGAATACCAACAATTAACCAAGGTGCATTTTGAGTCGTTAGGTCACGCTCTAAGTGCCAGATATCAGTGATATCTTCTTCAATGCCGTCTGCGGTGTCACGGTAGCGACCGCTAAACTGAAGGCTTAGCTGTGCTTTACTACCATCGTGATCTGCGCGAACGATTTCAGCATCAACGTACATTACGTCTGTATGCTGATCACCGTCTAGCTTGTTACGCTCAGCTTTTAGGTCTTCAAATAGGCTTGGAGATACGTATTCTTCAATCGTGTTTAGCTCGTTGTGATTCCATGCACCTTGCAGTGTACGGTAGTGCTCACGAGAACCGTTGATGAATGCCGCTTGATCAAAACCTGGTGGGTAGTTATGTGGAACATCGCTTTGTGCACCAAAACCGAAACCACCAGCGCTATTTTGCGAATGAGGTTGTGATTGAGGCTGTGCTTGCTCGAAGTTATGAACATTTGGTTGTTGCTTAGGTTGTTCAAACTTGTTCTGACCCATGCCGCCGAATGCTGGCTGTTGGCCACGTGCATTCTGCTGATTCATTGAGCCCTGCTTCGCGCCCAACATTCCGCGTAGGAATTTAAACGCTAGGAAAGCAATCAGACCCATGATCAGAATATCCATGAACTGGATACCTTCAAATGCGCCACCAAAGAATGCAGCTAAAAGACCACCAGCAAGTAAACCACCTAGCAGACCGCCCATAAGGCCTTTCTTGCTAGAGTTAGCTGCTGCTGTTTTCTTGCCAGTTTGATCTTGTCGGATCGAATTTGTGTTTTGTTGTTTTGGTGCTGGAGCCGTTTTAAAGCTTTTGCCAAATGACTTACCACCACCAAACTTTTTCGCTTCCGCGATTGGCGTCACCGCGACTGTTACCAACAGGATCGCGACTAGTGAGAAAAATCGTTTCATTATTATCCTTTATAGGTTTTTTTATCTTTCGACACCTTAATCATACTCGTTAACAAAGAACAATGAAATATTCACGACGTTTACACATGTATCATAATATTGCGGCTATTAATTGATTACTAAACTAGCGAAGGGATTGACGGCACTCTGGGGCAGCATTAAAATATTGAACGATGTTCATTTAATAGAAAGTACTCATGGCAAGACGAAACGATCATACTCGCGAACAATTAGTGCAATTAACCTTAAAGACGGTAACCGACTTCTTAGAAGAGCACTCTTATCACGAGCTAAGTCTACGTAAAATTGCCAATATGATTGGTTATGTCCCTAGCACCTTGGTGAATGTATTTGGTAACTACAACCTACTCCTTTTACACGTTGTTGCTCAAACATTAGATGAACTGTCGTCCCAATCTGCTTCTGCGGTTGAACAATCGAGCAACCCTCAACAGGCTCTTTTCAATCTTGCATACTGCTATCACGATTTTGCACAAAAACACCCTCACCGTTGGCAGCTTATCTTTGAGCACAACATGAATGGTGAAAACCTTCCTGAATGGCAATCGAACCGTATTGATAGAATGACAGGTATGTTAGAGCAATTGCTGGTAGCTATTGCGCCTGAACACACAGAAAGCGAAGTCATTAAAGCCAGCCGTGTATTATGGTCTGGAGTACATGGAATTACTCTACTTAGCGTTGATGATAAATTTTTCGCCTCTGAACCTATCGATGGTAAAGAGTTGATCAATAACCTAATCTCAAACTACTTAACCAACTGGTAATCATTCAAGGAAAGACAATGAACAACAGCAGCCAATCTTCGCTGTTAACTCAAAAAAGGTTCCTACCCTACTTTATTACTCAATTTCTAGGCGCCTTTAATGACAACATATTCAAAAATGTTCTGTTACTGTTTGTTGCTTTCGCAAGCGTAGATACGCTGCCTATTTCCAGCAATCTATTCATTAATTTGGCCGCTGGTCTTTTTATTCTGCCCTTCTTCCTGTTTTCTGCTTTGGCTGGTGTACTGGCTGACAAATACGAAAAATCTTGGTTTATACGTAAAGTTAAGCTCCTTGAAGTGGCGATCATGTCACTGGGCGCGATCGGGTTTATCTACGAAAGCTACGGGATACTACTCCTACTTCTGTTCCTAATGGGAACGCAAAGTGCCTTCTTTGGCCCGGTGAAATACGCACTGCTTCCACAACAGTTAGAAACAAAAGAGCTGGTATCCGGCAACGCTTTAGTCGAAACCGGCACATTCTTAGCCATCCTTATTGGTACTCTTGGTGCCGGTATTATTGCATCTGAAGAAAGCGCGAAGCTCATTGCTGCGGTATGTATTGTTTCTTTCGCCGTGCTTGGCTATGTATCAAGCTGCTTTATTCCACAAGCGCCAAGTAACGCACCAGATCTGAAAGTGAAGTGGCAGCCAGTAAAGCTAACCCGCGCGACACTGGCGATTGCAAAAAAAGATCGCCCAACGTTTCAAGCACTGATGTCTATCAGCTGGTTCTGGTTCCTTGGCGCTGCTTACCTAACTCAGTTTCCAAACTTCACAAAGCTCCACTTGAACGGCACTGAAAGCTCGGTTGCCTTTTTGTTAGCTCTTTTCTCGGTCGGTATTGCGATAGGTTCTTTGGCTTGTGATAAGTTGTCAAATCACAGAATTGAAATCGGCATCGTACCAATGGGTAGCCTAGGTATGTCGATTTTTGGGCTATTGATGGCGATATCCATTCCTGAGTCCTTGCCTGAATTTACTTCTTTCCATCAATTCGTGACGTATTCAGAGCTGTGGCCGCTGTTTGCTTATCTTCTGCTCTTAGGTGTCTCTGGCGGTATCTTCATTGTTCCTCTGTATTCTCTGATGCAGTTACGAGCGAAACCAGATGAACGCGCTCAAGTGATTGCCGGGCTCAACATTTACAATTCACTATTCATGGTGGGAAGCGCCGTTTTGGGTATTGTTTGCCTGAGTGTTCTCGATCTTTCTATTCCACAGCTGTTTGTGTTGCTCGCGATAGGGAATACTTTGGTTATGCTGTACCTGTTTTATCAGGTGCCTATCTACGCTTTCCGTTTCTTTACATGGGTGGTCACTCACACTATGTACCGAGTTAAGCACAAGAACTTACACCATCTTCCAGAGAATGGCGGTGCAC
>NZ_JBFSUD010000154.1:0-3398 GCF_041467175.1 Vibrio sp. 10N.247.310.24 | reverse complement strand
CTGATCAGATCGTAGGTTCTTGATTTAGTTCCATTGAATTACGCAACAAAGCCCAACAAAGGCTAAGATGGGATGGAGACTTATTATTTCTGTTTTTAAGGAAACACAATGAAGGTCTAACCCCTAGATTACTCGGTTGGGGAAACTTTATATTTACTTTAGTTTATGGCGTTCTACAAAACGTATTGCTGCCCATTCTAGTTTCGCTATTCATGTTTTACATATTTTGGGCTTACCCCTTCGATTTTGTTGCTGCACTTCTGATCCTTATCTACTGCGTCTATTTGTCGACAGTGTTGTTGTTTTTTACTGTCTATATTGGGTTGGTTTCCGAAAGAGCGAAAGAAGATCTTAAGATGGCAAAATGGCTAATCTTGTATCCGTTTTATCAGTTCTTTATGCGGTTGGTTACGGCGTTCTCTATGGTGAATGAGTTATTTAGAAGAAGTCATGAAGAATCCAGTATGGCTCCTTGGTGGGTATTGAAAAAAGGCAAAAGGTTTTAACAATGAAAGTGAAATTTCATCTTGATAAAAAGAATAACCCTCAATCGGATGATGGTGTCAAAGTTGCTTACGGACAAGCGAAAAGAGGAGGCTACCGCTTTCGTTGGTATTTAATCTTAAGCTTAGTGGTTAGCCCTCTATTATTCGTAGCGTATTTTTTCTTAAAGACAAATTTTCTGGTTATTGCTCCGGCAATCATTACCTCGCATCCTGTAACCTTAACCTCTAAAGTTGCAGGAGTAGTCGGCCCAATTCCAGTAGACGATGGAAGTCAAATCCTAAAATCAGAGACAGCGATTCAGTTGACTAATATGGAAGTGGAAGCGCAAATCGAATTTCTTCATGCTGAGTTATTAGATTTAGAAATCAGGTTTCCTGATGATATTGGCTTACTGCACTTGAAAGGTATTGAAGAAACGCGCAGTAATTTAAACACGGTACAGCAAATTCAAACGCGCTATGAAGAATACAGGAAGAAAGGTCAGGTATCCGATGTGGACTACGCAAGTATAGTGGGAATGAGTAACTCACTTAACAATCAGCTTAATGGACAAAAACTTGATTATCAAAATGCGAAATTAGCTGAACAAGAAAGAGAATTAGCGGGTCCGGTTAGTCAGGCTCGACGTGCTTTAATGAAAGATTTAGCACTTAAACGTGTTGTTGAACAAGGGTTGGCGATTAAGTCTCCCTATGCAGGTCGCGTTGTCGATATCCATGTCGTTG
Organism: Vibrio sp. 10N.247.310.24; assembly: GCF_041467175.1. Lineage (NCBI taxonomy): Bacteria > Pseudomonadati > Pseudomonadota > Gammaproteobacteria > Vibrionales > Vibrionaceae > Vibrio > Vibrio sp. 10N.247.310.24. The sequence continues at coordinate 2,166 of NZ_JBFSUD010000154.1, read as the reverse complement.
AAGGGCAGAGAGTGTTCGAAGGTGACGAGCTTGTAACGATAGCGAAGAATACCATCCCGCAAGTGGTCGCGTATTTAGACCCTAAATATTTAGAGAATGCGATAATAGGAGCTCATACCAAGGTAAGGTTTCCAAATGGTAGTACTTTTGAGGCTGAGATTGCAGATTCGGTAGAAATCGTCAGTAAGTTGCCGACTCAATTAGCAAGCCCTTTTGAAGGGCAGCCAGCATATCTCAAAGTAGCATTGAACTTTACGGCTGATTTGCCTAGAGAATATTGGATTGAAGGGATGACCGTCGAAGTGCGTTTTTAATTAGCACGCTAACTTGACCATAAATGGAGCGTATATCGCTCCATTTATTGTTTTAGGGCTAGCTATTTTTATAGCGAACTGTTGTTTTAGAGTGAACTATCGTAGAGAGAGCTGTGGATATCAAAAACCACGTACATCCAGTTCATTGTTGATCAACACAACACACTGAGAAGCAAACAGCATGTTTGGACCTAAGCTGATTTTCTCTGTGCCTAAACGCTTCAAGCTGTTGTAGCTTTTCTTCGGCATAGGGATGTGATCAGTAAGAAGGAAACATGGGTTTTCAGCAATCTCTGCATCACGGATAAAGTCACCCTTCTTATCCATCATGTACAGCTGGTGGTCTTCGGCCAGTTCTTTGACCAACTTTTCAAAGCTCATAGTGCGAACAGTGATGCCCGGTTCTACCTGACGTGTCTGTTCTTTTGTCATGCCTTGAGAAGCGTCAACCGCTCTTACTACCGCAGATAACAGTGCAGATTCATGAAAGCCACCAATGTTGGTGATTTCATTTGAATCGAATGTAATGGTACGAGAAAAGTCTTTAGTACTCTCTAGCACAAGGTGCACGGTGACATTCTCACGGTGAGATTGAGCAACGAAGATCGTGTTCATCAGAGTATGAGCCAGAATCTCAGTATGAGCGTCTTGCCCAACACCTTCTAAGATAAGTTTGCTCTCTGTAGGGGCTGCGCGAGCGCGTAATACAAATGAACGCATGGAATGTACCTTGTCAGTATGTGATAAAGCGAAACAGACTTTATCAGCATGAATTGATGAATAACTAAAAATTATGGCGGTATGTAACTCTTTTCTATTAATGAAGTCAAATGGAGTTATGTATAGTACTGATCGGAATAACTCTACGTATTAAATAGAGAGTGACCACATTACAAGATGGTAAAGGTTGAAGCGAACCAAGGTTTACATAGATAGTATGCGCAAATTATTAGGTGACTTACATAAGGAAGTAGTCGATGAAGTTACAGAAGATTAATAAAGAAGAATATAGAAAGAAGATGAACCTACTGTTGGTTTCATTGGTTGGGTCGCTTGCATTGTTTGCCATTGTATTCGGCACCATTCTGATCGAATTGTTTGGCTCGGCGACTTCAATTACTGGTGAATCGACAGGGAACTTTCATTTGAATGTACTTGGCGTGATTTTATCAGTCGCACTGAATGCCTTTATCGCGAGCCGTGTGAAAGGGCATGACTACTTTAAGGAAGCGCTTTATGTGTGGAACCTTAAACAAACTCACAATCAAATCTATCGTAAGCTCAAGCGTATTCAACCGAAAGCTGAGCAAGGTGATCGAGAAGCATTAACTATCCTTTACTTCTATTACACTACGCAAAAACAGGTATACGACCTAGACAACAATACTTTGACGATAAAAACGGTTCAGCAGTCGCTAGATAACATCGTAGAGCTGAGTGATAAATGGAGTATTGAACTAGATATAGAGGCATTTTCGAAAGATCTAATAGCGAAATTTTAAGTGATATGCCTGTAATTGTATGAGCTTTGACCTGTGAAAGAGGCTTTTGACGTAAAAGTAGACACTTAAGCAACTTTTTTGAATTTTTATCAAAAAAGGGGTTGCCATGTTTTCGATGATCTCTATAATGCCGCCTCACTGACACGGCAGATGCCACAAGGCTTCAGCGGTAATTAGTAAGACGGAAAGTTCGAAAGAAATTAATTTTAAAAAGTGTTTGACACTTAAGATTAAATCGCTAGAATTCACGTCCGCTTTCAAAGGTTTCTTTGTAAAAAGAAAGTTTCGATAAGCAAAGCTCTTTAACAATTTAAACCTATCAATCTGTGTGGGCACTCGTTGATGAATAT
>NZ_JBFSUD010000153.1:0-3597 GCF_041467175.1 Vibrio sp. 10N.247.310.24 | reverse complement strand
ACCATCGGCAGATAAAGAGACCGAAGAACCAAAATTGTCATCCTCCCCAGTGTTGGAAGCCTTAAGGTACTGAATAAGCTGGGACACCTCATCAGGGGCGATATATTTATCATTTGAACTCTGATTTCCACCGGTATTTTTTGCAATAACAAAATAGGGGGACGTTAAGCTCTTTATCGCCCCAAGCCCTGACACCTCAGCGCTCAGGCTGGATGTGGTGGCTAAGACCTCACAAGAGTTAAGCTTGGTGTCGTCTTTTAAACATAACTGATACTCCGTGGCGCCCTCGGATTTTCCCCAGGAAAATAGAGTTTTCCCTGATGAAGGGGCAATCGAATGTAAATTAAATGCTGAAGGCACTGAAGGTGCTGAAGGCACTGAAGGTGCTGAAGGCACTGAAGGCACTGAAGGTGCTGAAGGCACTGAAGGCACTGAAGGCACTGAAGGTGCTGAAGGTGCTGAAGGTGCTGAAGACCCAGAAAATGCACCGTCTGAATTACAACCGCTTAATAGAATTAGTGGCGGTAAAACCACAAGGGCAAGAAAATCTTTAAAAAATGGATTCATAACAATACGACCTAGTCTTGAAACGGAACGTTGGAGGGATCAACTTGCGCGGGTTGAGTAGTCTGCCCAAAGGTATAGGCAAGGCTTACCAACGCTGCGTGGCTATCGTATTTTCCGGTGTTTGATTTACCTAGGCCATCAATGTACTGATAGCCGACGGATAAACTGAAACTCGGCGTAAAGACATAACTCACCCCGACCTCACCTAAAGGAGAGAAACCGGTCGCACTGAGCTTATCTGACGAAAGCGACTTTTTTTCCATATCCCAATAGGATGCACCAAGTCTCCCGTACAGACTCACGTTGTCTTGCAGATACCAATCGTAACGTAAGGCACTTTCAATTAACCACGTTTTAACATTGACCGATGTGGCATCCGCCTTTAAGTCATCATGATATTGATAGCCGACATCCCAACGCCAAGCTGGAGATAGCTGCAACCCACCATAAATCCCCCCAATCGCTCCATTTGGATCTGAGTGTTGATAAGTATCATCGGAAGCCCATTGATACCCCCCTTGCACACCAATAAAAAACTGAGTAGACCCCGTATCGGCAAACACAGGAACACTCAACAAACTCGTCAGTAATATTATTTTTCTCATCGCCTTCACGTTATTAAGTTATTAAGTTATTAAATTATATCATTGTTAATAATGCTTTGGGGCTAACTAGACAGTGAGGCAATGCAATAAAACTAATATTTTCCACTAAAGTGATGTTCAACCTTTCAAAAACGGGTGTTCATTATTCCTATTATGGTAAATAGCAGGGTTTGCTATCAGAAACAGCCCTCAGAACCCCACAAACGCTCTTAGCGAAGATTTTGGACACTTGATCAAGGCAATGCACCTCCACACTGCCTTGTAAGTTTGTGACGCTTTTAGAGCGATTCACAGAACGAATTAACATCGTTCAAACTCACCCCAAAAGCACACCGTAACGCCTAAAAGTAAACTAAATCAGCATTTCGAATTACGAATCTCAAGTGTGATTCGAATGATGTTGTAAATCGCACAACCAAGAATCAATAAAACTAAGACGATGGAATCATCAGGTGCGCTAGACATAGTAAAACCTCACAAGAAATGGCGTAACTCAAGCATAAAACAGCTTCAAAGAATCGAGAATAAAATGAGATCGTTCTTTTCCATAAAATGGACGAAGTTCTTTAATGGAAAGAACGATCCGACAAACGAACGAAGTAAGTGCGTCAGAAACAATCTTGAAGCGACACTACAGACCGGCTTTTTCGGACGTCTACAAAATGCGAATCCTGCTAATCAAATAACGAACGCAAAAACTCGAGGTGCGCCTCTCTACTTTTCGTTTCCTAAATCAATCGCGATCAGCGTCCCCCTCCGAGGGGATTTAATTGTTATGTGGGAATGAAAGTGCTCTATAAGCGTTAAGAAATTCAATCACTGAAAGTGCCGAACTGGAGAGGGGAATTGCTAATTTTAGTGCATGCATCTTGGGATGCGTTGAGTAGGCGAGACCAAGTGATTCTGGTTGGATGAAAAGGCGGAATTAAGCCAGGGAGGAACGACCTGCGAAAATACAAACTATTTCACCCTCTAGAAGTGCTTGGTCGCGCGTAGCGCTACGCATCCCAGGTCTTAGAAACATGTTTCTAAGTTGCTCTTTTCTTTTATCTTTTTTGGAATTGTAGTGGACTAGTTTTGTGGACCTATTCAGTGGACTAAGCCAGTCCAGAAGGGGAGTCCACTAAAAGAGTCCCCTGAAAAAAACACAAAGTTAATGAAAATAAGCTCACGTAGAAAAATCAAAAAAACCGATATGTGAAACTGATATGTGAAACCGATATGACCATATATCAGTTCTACATATCGGTTTCGTATATCGGAAAAGATAAGGAATGAAAAAGAGCCAACCCAATAAGAGAGACATATAACGTTGCGCTCGAGAAGAATGAAAAAAGAGATTCGGGGACAGTGCCAAAGATGGACATTAAACGATATTCCGCTTGCTCGGTGTTCGGACGCTTCGCTTACTCACACACTGCGCCTAGCGGTATAAGTGGAAGACACAAGAGTACAAGGGCGGCAAAGAATCAGCCCTTTCGGCTGCGCCGACCCCTACCCATTTCGACTCAATTTTATGAGTGATTTGGGTATCTCTATGGTCGCTTTCAGATTGGGATTTGTCTCTTACCCTTTCGGGCTGCCCTGCGCTGTGAGTAAGGCTTTACGCCCCCATTCCGGTCTCACAACACTAATCATTTATTCCTTTCCCGCTTATCCCCTCTAGCAGCTACAAGGGGCGGATTTATCGAGCGTTAGCTTAGTTCTGATTAGTGCCTTTACCATGCCACCTTTGGAATATCCCTTGGTCGGTGGCTGATGCGCGTCGCTCTGTCCAAAACATCTTGAATCCAAACAGAGTGCAGGAGTACTTGAAGTGCTTTAACGATATGGCTATCATGAAAGGACTTAACGGGTTCTGAAATCGTTTAAGTATTCCGAAATAAACCACCCGGCAAGGTGGTTTTTTCACATCTAGGGAAAGAGATTAATCCCAAAAGCGATTGATCTCAATGATCCTTTTAACCGGTCATGACTTTCCCCAACAAAAAAGCCTCCTGTATGGGAGGCTTTTTTGTATCTAAATCAGGGTTCGCACTAAGTGCCGTTACGTTAAATGCTCACCCAATCCATCAGTAAACATAAACCGCGCCTGAATCACGAGCGTCATCATTATCCTTACCTCCAACACCATCGGAATCCTCAGAAAGGGCCCCAACAGCCAGCGTATCACCATCGGCAGATAAAGAGGCCGAAGAACCAAAAAAGTCAAACTCGTCAGTGTTGGAAGCCTTTAGGTAAGTCTCCTGAATCCACACACCTCCAGTAAAGCGGAAGAGGTAAACCGCGCCAGAATAATAAACACTGTTGTCCGCTTGAGAACCAGAGTTCACCCCCATGCCACTTGAGAACTCATAATAGGCCCCAACAGCCAACGCAGTACCATCGGCAGATAAAGAGACCGAAGAACCAAATTCGTCACCCT
>NZ_JBFSUD010000152.1:0-3709 GCF_041467175.1 Vibrio sp. 10N.247.310.24 | reverse complement strand
AGCGGATTGCAAATCCGTGGACCTCGGTTCGACTCCGGGAGGCGCCTCCATCATTCAGAAAAACCAGCCCTCTTGGCTGGTTTTTTCGTTTCTGGCTTCCTATCTTTGAGTTCCCGGTTTCTTCTCTTAAACAACGGGTCTTTCCATAGTTTTATTTGTTTAACGCTTCCAAGCTAAATTAGTATCGCTCAATCTTATGTATGGCTTCTTGTTGATAAACAAGTAAATAAATCAAAGTCACACTTAAATATAATACTCAATTTGTTTCATTTTTATTTGGCATACACCAAATAAAAGAATGGGTTTCGATGATAAAGTTCCTCTTTGCATTTCTATAATTGTTCTATAAGAGGTTCTTAATATGCAATTTAGTCTAAAGAGGAAAATGGTTTTCTCTGTAGTTTTGGCGATTGCTTTTACATCCGCAATTCTTCTTTTTATGGGTTATAAGACGTTTCAAAATAACAGCTGGCAAGCCATAGAGAGCGAGAGTCGCAATACGTTACATGCACATGCAAAAGGGATCAGCGATTGGTTTTATGACAAGAAACAAGCCGTACACGGTCTACAGCAACAAGTGCAGCTTAACCCTTCCTTAGATATCGTACCTCATTTACGTCAAACCTTGGTATCTGGTGGGTTTGGATTGAGTTATTACGGTAACAAAGAAGGTGAGATGTTCCGTCATGATCCTTCACTGAATAAAGCGGGCTATGACCCAAGAGTCCGAGGTTGGTATAAACAAACCTTAGCTGAGAATCGAGCGGTGACAACAAAGCCGTATGTGAGTGTGACGATGCAAACCTTGGTGGTGACACTGACAGACCCTGTGACCGAGAATGGATCGATCATCGGTGTTGTCGCATCAAACTTGGCATTGGACAAATTGATTGAAGACGTATTAGCCATTCAGGTTCCGGGGAATGGGCGTGCGATTCTGATTGATAAGCAAGGGACGGTCGTTGCTCATCAAAATAAAGATTTCATTCTGAAACAAGTCAATGATATTGCGCCAGAGCTGAGTGTGTCTGGCTTGAACAGTGCTGCGCAAAACTTGACGACGATCTTTACTCAAGTGGATGGTGCCGAGCGAGTCATCATGGCTGAGCCGATTAAAGGCACTGACTGGTTACTTGTGATTGAAATGGATAAAGACGTACTAGAGCAGCCCCTGTTCGATATGTTGATTAGCCAAATCACCACAGGTTTGATTGTATTGATCGTTATGGCTGTAGCAACCTCATGGTTTGTGGCTCGTCAATTAGTTGAACTAGGGCGAGTGAGTGAAGCATTAGCTGATATTGCGGAAGGGGAAGGCGACCTCACACAAAGACTACAAGTGTCGAGCCAAGATGAGGTGGGTCAACTTGCCGATAAGTTTAATGTCTTCGTTGATCGGCTCCATCAAATGATGCAAAACGTCACTCAAGTTTCTACCGCGATGAACAGCGGTGCCGAGCATGCTAATACCAGTGCGATGAAGCGCAGTGATAGTGTAAGCAGGCAACAAGATGAGATCACGATGGTTGCAACGGCTGTGACAGAAATGGCGACAGCAACAGCGGAAATCGCCACGAATGCTGAGAGTACGGCAAAAAGTGCGACTCATTCGGTGGAGTTGAGCGAGCAAGGCTTCCAACAGATGGCTAAAAGCCAATCATCGATCAATGACCTCGCTACTGAGCTAACAAGCGCTGTGTCTATCATCAGTGAGCTTGAAGAGCATGGTCAGCAAATCGCGTCTATCTTAGCGACGATTCGTGAAATAGCGGAGCAAACGAACTTACTCGCGCTCAATGCGGCCATTGAAGCGGCTAGGGCAGGCGAACAAGGTCGAGGCTTTGCAGTGGTTGCTGATGAGGTTCGTGTGCTTTCTCAACGTACTCATGCTTCAACAGAAGAGATCGAAGACAAGATCAAACGCTTACAACAAGCGACCAATGGTGCGGTGAAAGTGATGACGCAAAGCCATGATATGGCGAAAACAAGCGTACACGATGTGGATATGGCCGGAGAGAGCCTAGCTCAAATCCGTGAAGCGATTCAGATGATCAGTGATATGGCGACTCAGATTGCTTCTGCCGCTGAAGAGCAGTCACTGGTTACTGCCGAAATCAATGCGAATACCGAATCTGTTCGTGAAGTGAGTGATGTGATGGCAGTTGATGCGACCGATGCGGTTTCACAAGCCGATCAGCTAAGTCATTTAGCGAGTGACTTGAAACGAGAGTTGTCACGCTTCAAGCTTTAATCTTTAATCGATATTGCAGAAAACAACATAGGTTTAGAAACTAAAGAGCACAGACAGTAATAGGCCTGTGCTCTTTCTTTAATAGCTTCAAATGAGTCTCAGTGCTTATCAAAGAAATCCTTATTGCGAATATATTTGCTCATTAAGTGGTAAGAAAAAGGTCTGATCAACCAACTTAGAACAGAGCGCCCAAGACGTATAAACGTCGGTGTGTTTTCGTAGATCCTGCCGTTATAGAGCCAAAGCACTTTCCCTACATGCCAATACAACAGAGGCACGGGCGGCATGAAGGTGACAATATCTATGTCGCAACAGATACGGTAGGTTTTCTTACTCAAACGGTAGTGCTTTCGAAAATTCCAATCACCAATCGCAGGTTGGCCAAAAGTCACGATTCGCTTAACACAGCCTGGATACTTTTGATCTAGGTAATCTGCGAACACGCAGCCAATTGCACCACCAGAAGAGTGGCCGGTTATAGAAATCCTTTTCCCTTGTTCTAACAAAGGCAAGAGTGTCGCTTCTAAGCGTTCGATAACGGTTTGCCCAAGCTTGTCTTCGTTACGACTCGGCTGGCTTTCTTGAAACATGAGATGATAGAAACCGGCATGTACACGATAGTTCAGCCCAATCTTTTTACAGCTTCTTGTCCATAGTGCAAAAGTGAGTAGCCAGTCAGAAACACTGTGTGATCCCTTGATAACCACAACCACTTCATCTTTGTCACTACTCCATAAAACTCGAATCATGGTTTTGCCAAACTGGTTCTTTATGATGCGCTGTCCATTAGGATCAAAACCGTAACGAGTCTGTTTAAAAACTCTCGGGTAGGCGAGGTTACAAAGAACCGCGTAGCGTTCATATTGGTATCGTTTTAGTGACTTCACGTTTTCATTTCGTAATTATAGTTGTGTAAAACTTTAGCCTTTGAATGTGAAAAGCACATGAAAACGAAGGAGTGTTTCTTTAATTCAATGGAATTGACAGTGTTTTGTGAGTCTGAAAATGGGAATTTGGCCTTTGAATTCCAACTCAAACTCAAAATCTACGAATAAGAACCGTACAAGCTGCACTAAATTCATTCTGTAGAGTTCGATAATTAATCACTTGAATTAAATGATAAAATTTATTGTTGACGAATTTTTTTCATCCGTTAAAGTACACCTCGTTCTCACGGCTTAGGTCGCGGAGAGATGGTGTTTTACTCTTCAGTAATCAGCATCGCATGATTGCGTTGCCCTGGTGGTGGAATTGGTAGACACAAGGGATTTAAAATCCCTCGGCGTTCGCGCTGTGCCGGTTCAAGTCCGGCCCGGGGCACCATCTATCTAGTTTCTACTTTTAGTAGAGTGTTGAACAAAGAGTGGTTCTCTTTAAACACTTCAATATATTTTATGTTGATAAAGGCGCCTTGGCAGAGTGGCTATGCAGCGGATTGCAAATCCGTGGACCTCGGTT
>NZ_JBFSUD010000151.1:0-3714 GCF_041467175.1 Vibrio sp. 10N.247.310.24 | reverse complement strand
TTATCGCCCAAACTGGTTAAATTTTAACAGTGACAACTATCCTGCCAGAGGGGGAGAGTATGGATGGTAGCTGTTTTACTCTGCCGCGTAGCGGCTTCGTTCAACAAACGAGTATGGCTCAGACGGGCAAGGATATTTTCGATCACATTGAATCAATATATTTTCTTCATATCTCGATAAAAATTTTCGTGCGAGCCGAGAGCTATTAGTTCGAGAGTTACAGTACCATCTTCATAGCTATAACCGAGCAATGTTAATTGCTTAACCATCTTAAATTTATGCACTCTCAAGAAAAACAGGTCACCTTTCTTCTGCTCACCAAGATGCGGATCTTCCATAAGGGCTCGAATAGCATTATCTAGATCCGTTTTTTGGTTCTTGTGTAATTTCTTGACCGCCTTCTTAAAAGTAGGTGTCTGAAGAATGTTGGTAATCTTAGTCAAAAGAGTAAGCCTCTAATTTACCTGCTTCCTTCTCAGCTTTTGCTATGACTGCTTGCTTTACGAACTCATAAGGTAGATCAGGGTTGTCTTCCATCATTTTCCCGATTTTAGCCCAGTGCTCAATTTGTTTTGGTGTAGTGCGGTTTAGTGCTTTAGCCATTATCGCAGCCTTATCAAAAAGATCTTGGTCAATACGTACACTTGCAGTAGCCATAATATGTCTCCTAATTTAGTTTGCATTTATATTGTAGTAAATCGCCACAGGTGTTGCAAATTGCGCCATGACAAGCATTTAAGCAGACTGTTACGCTTGTAATTTTCTACTAGGATTAGTTTCAGTGATTTCGGTCGTAGGTTTGAGTGTATAGGTAGTGTTGTCAGCGACTCAATTAGGCATTATGTGCTTTAGGCAAATTATCTTATGGAGGCGATAGTGAAAGATCCTGATATCGAGTTTTCAAAATGGAAGCTCGAGAGGAAAAAAGGAAGTCTCAGATTTACTGCTCGTACATCATTTCCAGCAATCTTAGGCGTGATGGTAGGTCAAAGTATTGAGCCGTTGTTTATGTCAGAAACAGCTTGGGGGTGGATACAAACTACCGATGTATTAATGAGTGGTTTCTGGAGCTCGATTGGTGCTATCCCCTTAAGTTATGCAATATGGTTTTGGCGTGAGAAGAAGTATAAGCATCATGTCGCTAATCTTCAGAAACGCACATAATAAATCGTTTAAGGCTGATTCTTATATGTACCTCTGGCCAAATTTTATACCTGTATTTCTTAGCATCAAGCGAAATCGAAATTAGTGGAATTAATATCAAACTAGACTTTGGAAATATTCCTACAGGCGTTTAAAGCGGCCTAATGCTGGCCCTTCCTTTCTGCTCAAGATTGGATTTCGTGTTAATAGCGCTCTGATTTACTATTGGGTAATCGTGTCGCTCACGTCTTTTAAACGCCGTAATGTTCAACCCTAAGAAGTAACACTTTGTGGAGGTCTGTATGAATATCAAAGAGTCTGATTGGAAAATCTTTTGTGAGATAAAGAGTGAAGCTGCGCAACTGTTTTGTACTCGTCAGCTAGATGAAGCCATCAAAGCGATTACTGATGAATCAGAATCTGTAGGGGAAAGGTTTCACTTTATGTGCGAGTACTCCAAAGAATCTCAAAAGCAAATGAAGCTTATTTTTGATGGCCATTCTCGAAGCCGAGCATTTATCCAACTCATGCAAATGTGCGAGGAAGGTTTGATTGTACCAAAACAATTCGAACGCCTTTCAGAGGAACTCAAAAAAGACATTACGAACGTTCTAGAAAGAAGAGCCTAGCGAAAAAGCGGTCTAGTCTTTGTGTTAGAAAAACTACTTTATAAGTCCACCTTTCGTCCACCCTTAATCCACCCAGAAAATATAGGGACAAAATAGGGGAGGGAAAGTTGATTATTTTCAGTGTGTTGCGCGAGATTTACGACGTTTTTGAGGGCTTAGAAACGGTGAAACCCCGATGTTGGTAGCATCGGGGTTTCGAATTTCTAGATTTCTCGACTGGTAAGATCGATTATCTTTTCTATGCAGAAGGCTGGATTAATCCAATCTTATTCCTTGGTAGGGAATTAGATACGGATGAAGTCCATGTGCTCAACTTTAGGCTTGAACGCGTGACGTTGAACGTCTTGCGGCTTAACCTTAACTTCTGCGCCGTCAATCACTAGAGTGATTGTTTCGTAGAATTCAGGCTTATCCATTTGGTTGATCACGTCAGCGTGAACAAGTTCGATAGCTACAGCTGCTGCTTCGCCACCGTAGATTACAGCTGGGAATTTACCAGCGTGACGTAGGCGGCGGCTCGCACCTTTACCTAGTTCAGTACGTACTACTGCTTCAAATTTCATAGTTTTACTCTCAAATTAGTAAAAATTAACTTCACACCTCAATGCGACCTTGAGTATGTGGTAAAGCTTAGGCATAAACGAGTTCATGCTTAAGCGAGCGCGGATACTAACATCACATTCAAATCTGAGCAAGTCAGAAGCCCATCTCAAAGTGAATTTCCTTCGATAAATGATTCGTTTGGAGATAAAACGTTCACTAGCGCTTATTTACCCCATTTTATCGTCTTTTACATTGCCTATCTTATCTATTTATAGCGTTGCTAAATCATCAAGTTAATGAACGGAAAATGAATGTTTGCCTAAGACTTGGTTAAGGCTTGGTTGGTTAATCTTAGTGTTAATTAAACAGCAGAATGAATAGGTGAAAATATGGAACCGGTAAGCATTGTCGTAATTACGCTAAACGAAGAGAAACGCATCAGCCGCTTAATGGAAGAGTTGAGTGTGCAAACCCATCAAGAATTTGAGGTGATTGTTGTCGACTCGAACAGTGAAGACAACACAAGAGGGGTGGCACAAGCTTATGAAAGCGCGTTGCCAAAGTTAACGGTTCATCATATGGAAAATCGCGGTGTGAGCCTTGGCAGAAACACAGGCGCTTCATTAGCGCAGTACAACCGAATCCTTTTCTTGGATGCCGACGTGAGTTTGTCTCGAAACTTCCTTGCGAAAGCGCTTTATGAACTAGAGGAGAAGAAGCTTGAAGTGGCGGGTGTGTACATGAGCTCGAAAGGTCTGCCGCTTGTACACAAGTTTGGTTACGGGCTGTTTAACGCAGGCTTATTTACTACCCAGTTCTTTTTCCCGACGGCGATTGGCGCCTGTATTTTCTCGACTAAACGAGCGCATGATGAAATCGGCGGTTTCGATGAAGAGATCGTACTGTGTGAAGACTGTGACTATGTAAAACGTGCGAGCAAAACATGGCGATTTAGATTCCTTAATATGACCTTTGGTTTTGACCCACGTCGTTTAGACCAAGATGGTGTTGTAAAGACAGGATCTACTTACCTTAAAGCCAATGCAAGACGCTTTTTTAAAGGCGAAATGCGTAACAACGAGATGAACTACAAGTTCGGTCATTATAAAGAACAGTAAGCACTGAGGTTGTTATGTTTGATGGACTAGGGCTGTTTCTGGGGGCGTTGGGTGATGCTCTCATTGGCCCAAACCTATTTGTACCGGGAGAGCCCTTTTTTGTTGCAGCGGGCTTTCAACTGTATTCAGGAGCATGGATGGCGTTGGTTTTGGTCATGTTAGGTGGTTTGCTTGGTGACCAACTCAGTTATTTCATTGGCTATAAATACGGTGCGAAAGCACAGCGAAGGGGCTTTGTTGCGTAATTAAATTTAAAGATAGAACAACCCCGTTTCGCGTAT
>NZ_JBFSUD010000150.1:0-3757 GCF_041467175.1 Vibrio sp. 10N.247.310.24 | reverse complement strand
AAACTCACTCTACCTTTTACCCAGAAATCAAGCTCATCTAAGCGGAGAAGAGCCCAACAAGTAATGCGAAATCCACTCATTTAGGACTTATACATCTCTTAGTAACCTAACTTCCTTGTATTGCTGATAAGGTATTGATTAGTAATTGAGTCAATATGTGAAAGACGGCATGATGTGAGAGTGAAAAGCGGCTGCTTGCCGTCTAATTAGCGTTATGATTTTCGAGGAAGTTATGGAATCTTTAGTTAGCGAAGAATATATAATACCTGCAGTATCTGCTCTTATTTCAATCATTTCTGCGATAATTGCTTTGGTTGGTTTATTCTTTACCTATCGTAAAAACCAGTTTGATAAGAGACTTGCACGCGACAAAGAGCTTTTCGAAGCTGCTATCCGAAAACTTGAATCTGCTTTCGAAATGCTGACGCGGGGTATGGGAGAAAATGCTCTTGTTGTAAGTGAACGGTTAAATTGGATTATGTGTGCGAGAGAAATAGAAAAATTCAAAGTATTTAAATCAAAACTGGGTACTGAGCATTACCGCCTAGTACTTGGGTCAATTGAGGAATATTGGAGTCATAAATTTTATGATGTTGTTGGTAAAAATGACTTAATCCAACAAGGTTACTACGAAGGGCTTCATGCTGGTTCGGTGCTAGTTATATATGCGTTTGCTAGTTGGAAAAGTGATCAAGAATGCCCAATCGATACTGTGAATTACGAGCAATTAGTAGAGTCTTCATCTATTTTTCAAGGACGATATGGGCTTAAAGCATACGTCCAAAACGACAGGCAGTACTCCCACTTAGCACAGCCATAGCACATATTTGGTCAACGACATGAAGACTGAAGTGGTTCTTAGCTAAGTCGATAGCGGCAAAATACGAATAATCAGACATGGTGCCTCCGGTTTTAACAAGTACCACAATAGTGTGGCAGATCCTCGGGAGGGGGAATCCATGTCATTTAATAAGCTGAGGAAAGAAATGCAGCTTCCAGAAGAATTTAGAGACGCTCATACAGCATGTATGTTTATGCACGATGTTATGGTCGAGTTCCTTCGTTCAGGTGAGGAAAAGGGTGCTTTTCGCCAGACATTTTCATTCGAAGATCATGAAATTAGGTCTCTGGAAGGGGGAAGCGAGACAAATATCCTCGATTGGCTAGAAATAAATCAAAAGCATGATGAACGTAGCTTAGTTATCAGAACTGTCGTATTGCCAGCAGTGTTATCTGATATGTTGCACTGTATTTACGAAGCTTTGACGGCAGCTGAAAAAGGGAAGATGTCAGTAGCCTTTATGCTACTAAGGAAACCTATTCAAGAAAGTCTGTATCTCCTAGAAGCTATGGTCATAGATGAAAATGACTTTGTAGAAAAGCTATCTCTAGACCCTATGTTTTTAAGACCTAAAAATGGTGGTGGGCCTGAAGGGCATGCGAAACGTATCAAAACTGTTTTGAATCGGATTGGCTTGGAAGGAGTTATGAGTCCAGAGTATCTAGGCGAATTACGTTATAATAAATCGAGCTTCGACAGTTTTGACCGTGTTTGCAATCAAGCCACTCACTTATTTACTGAGCATAAGGCCATAAAAACAGAACTACTTAACATTAACTTTGTATTTTCTGGGCCTCAGCAGATTTATACGCAGCAGCGGTATTTGTACACCCGACTCCCTTACCTTCTTTACTATATATATTTTCTTTTTGAGTTCATTGCATCAATCGTAGCCCCAACCGAACCTGAGTATGTGACGAATATTAACAGGCGTATCCTGGCTCTTTTTCTAATTGCATATATGCAAATAGAAGATGATTTCATGACCGACTACATGGATCATTTAGCAGTAGTCTTTTGTGGTTACCTGAGTCTTGACGTTGAAAGTTCAGTAGATGTCGATAGTTTACTAAATGAACTAGTAAGAATTTCTGAAACAGGCGAACTATCATCGTAGACAAATGGTATAACAAACGACTGTGGCACGATTTGCTTTACTCGAATTAATCTGTAAATATCTAAATTAGCAGATTCACTAACACGGAAATGTCCAGAGGCGTGTTATGCCGCCATGCTTTGGGACAAGAGCGCCTTAGTCCGACTACTCTAAAACACTTCTGCCCCAATAAGCTTCTTAGAGTGAATGGCTTCTTTGAGTGTACCTCATATTTTTTATCCTAGTAGAGCTAATCCTGATGAGCTTGGTGTTCTATGCGGATTATTTCGTAATCGATTCTCGATTGAGATGCAAGAATTGCACAACACCCTGATTTTCATTGAGTTTTATGGAGGTTGAGCGCAGTATAGAGAGAGTGCGGATACGGGGGATCCCGTTTATAAAGCGTTAACTGGCAGGAGTATATATGAGCAAAAATAGCAAACACAAAAGAACGCAAAAGAAAGCTAAAGTTCAAAAAATAGCGAATCAAAAAGCCGAGGCTATACGTAAAAAACAGAGTGTGATTCCTTCTATTTTCTTAGATGAATCAGGAAATACGGGCTCAAACTTATTAGACAAAAATCAACCAGTCTTCACTTTAGCTAGCTGCGATCTTTCTATTAAAGAGGCGGAACGTCTTTTAAGTTTAGTTGGTTCTCGCGCAGAAAACGAACTTCATTTTAAGAGACTAAAACGAAATAAAGCAGGGCAAGATGGAATTATACGTTTATTAAGTGACCCAGCAGTTAATACTGAAAGTATTAAAATGAACGTGTTCTCAAAACGTTTTATGGTTACATCTAAAATTGTAGATTTACTTATTGAGCATATGCTCCACCTGAAAGGTGTCGATCTTTATGTTAATGGGCAAAATATTGCACTATCAAATATGTTGTTCTATTGCTTCGAAGCTTTCTGCAATGAAGAGTTAGTGGACAATATGCATAAGCTGTTTGTAGCTATGGTGAGAGAGCAAACTGAAGAGTCTATTGAAGCTTTCTATTCCTGCGTTGAAGCCGTGCAAGAATCATCGTCAAGTGATGGCTTTAAGTCCGATATAGATCAAATCCTTGACACTAAAGCATACATTGATAGCGCACTAGACGATATTGATAAAACAGCCTTAGATCCATCAATCCCAGCTTTGTTTGCACAATGTATCCAATGGGGGAATCAATATCCTAAAGGCTTCCACCTAATTCACGATGACTCTCATAGCATTGAAAAACAACGTGAGATGTTTGCTCAATTCATGGATTGGACTCAAGATGAAGTTGAGCTAGGGTATGATCGTCGCAAATTTGGACTACCTCTAAAAGGTAAATCAATGAGGTTTGCTGATTCACAGAAACATAAGCAGATACAAGTTGCTGATATTGTAGCAAGTTCTTTTGCTTATTGGGCTGCAGGTGTTGCGGTTGGAGAATCAGAAGATTACTTCTTCCTAGAACTAAACAAGTTAGATTTGGATCGTTTTATTGGACACAATAAGATTTGGCCAACACATGATGTTGACCCTAAAGATCTTGGGACAGTACATGATGGTGGTTTAAATGCAGCTAATAATATCCCTTCATTCTTAGCGAAAGCAAAAGCAAATCCAAGGGTCGCGGAAGCAGCCAGTTAACAAGCATTTAAAAGTGATTCCCAACGTTTGGCATTTTTCATTCCATCGTTGGTAGTATCGGGGTGTTAGTGTGAATATTCATGACTTTATAGTTGATATTGAACTGACGGAGTTCTTGTCTGGAGTTTCTTCGTTAGCTACCCCCCTCTGGCAGGATAGTTGTCACTGTTAAAATTTAACCAGTTTGGGC
>NZ_JBFSUD010000149.1:0-3804 GCF_041467175.1 Vibrio sp. 10N.247.310.24 | reverse complement strand
GCTGATCAGATCGTAGGTTCTTGATTTAGTTCCATTGAATTACGCAACAAAGCCCTCGCAATGACAAAATATTCAAATCGATGGAAGCCGATCTTCACAACCTGACTCCGGCAATTGGCGAGGTTAACGGTGATCGCTCCAACTACAATTTCAGCCAGTGGAATGGCATGGATGGCGTGAGCTATGGCCAGTGTGAAATGCAGGTCAACTTCAAGCAGCGCAAAGTGATGCCGCCAGACAGAGCAAAAGGCTCTATCGCGCGTACTTATCTTTACATGAGCCAAGAGTATGGCTTCAAGCTCTCTAAGCAGCAAACCAACCTGATGATGGCGTGGAACAAGCAATTCCCTGTCGATAAGTGGGAATGTACTCGTGATGAGCGAATCTATGCGATCCAAGGTAATCACAACCCGTTTGTTTTTCCTGCTTGTAAATAACACGACTCAGGCAACCAACATCTCCAATTGCCTCCATCTCAAACAAGAGTTTCAGAATTGCCCCTGAAACTCTTGCGCTACCCTTGTTTTTTCAACTAAAAGCATCCATGTTAGGCAGAGACAAAATACCCAAATGACACTATTTATAGGTTTACCAGCATGAGAATCCCTCGTATCCATCACCCAGAACGCATTCATCAGTTAGGTTCACTCGCTCTTAGCGAAGATGCCGCGGGTCATGTTGGTCGAGTCCTTCGTATGAAAGAAGGTCAAGATGTTCTTCTATTTGATGGCAGTGGCGCTGAATTCCCTGCGACAATTGCTGAAGTATCAAAAAAGAACGTCACAGTTAATGTTACTGAGCGTATCGAACGTAGCAGCGAATCTCCGTTAGACTTACATTTAGGCCAAGTGATTTCACGTGGCGACAAAATGGAGTTCACGATTCAGAAATCGGTTGAGCTTGGTGTAAACACCATTACCCCTCTGATTTCAGAGCGCTGTGGCGTTAAGCTTGATACTAAACGCTTCGAGAAAAAGCTCGCGCAGTGGCAAAAGATTGCTATCGCTGCATGTGAACAATCTGGTCGCAATACGGTTCCGGTTATTCGCCCAATCATGCAGCTTGAAGAGTGGTGCAGCGAACCGAGTGAAGCGTTGAAGCTAAACCTGCACCCTCGAGCAAAATACTCAATTAACACCCTTCCAGAACCCATCAGTAAGGTGCGCCTATTGATCGGTCCTGAAGGCGGACTGTCCGCTGAAGAAATCGGCATGACAGAACAATACAAATTTGAAGAGACGCTACTCGGTCCACGTGTACTTCGTACCGAAACTGCTGCTCTAACCGCAATTACTGCCTTACAAGTCCGTTTTGGCGATCTAGGCTAGGAGAAAGAAATGATCAAACTTGGCATCGTAATGGATCCAATTTCATCCATTAACATCAAAAAAGACTCTAGCTTTGCCATGATGCTTGAAGCTCAGCGTCGTGGTTACGAAATCCACTACATGGAAATGGATGATCTACATTTAGATCAAGGCGTAGCCATTGCTGACACTAAGGTTGTTGAACTAAAAGAAGATCCAAACGGTTGGTACAAGTTCAAATCAGAACAGACTATCGCGCTATCCGATTTAGATGCGGTTCTGATGCGTAAAGATCCTCCGTTTGATACTGAGTACATCTACGCGACTTACATTCTTGAGCGTGCTGAAGAGAACGGCGCACTGATCGTAAACAAGCCACAAAGCTTACGTGACTGTAACGAGAAGTTGTTCACGGCATGGTTCCCTGAACTGACACCAACCACCATCGTGACTCGTAAAGCTGAAAAGATTAAAGCGTTCCGAGAAGAGCACGGTGACGTGATCCTAAAACCACTTGATGGCATGGGCGGCGCGTCTATCTTCCGTGTGAAGGAAGGCGATCCTAACGTTTCGGTAATCATTGAGACCTTGACCAACCACGGTCAAAACTACGCAATGGCACAAACCTTTGTTCCAGACATCAGCAATGGTGATAAGCGTATTCTTGTGGTTGACGGTGAACCAATGCCTTACTGCCTAGCGCGTATTCCGGCGAAAGGGGAAACTCGAGGTAACCTAGCTGCTGGCGGTACAGGTGAAGCTCGTCCTCTAAGTGAAACAGACTGGGCTATCGCAAGAGCAGTTGCTCCTGCACTGAAAGAGAAAGGCTTAATCTTTGTTGGGCTTGATGTTATCGGCGACAAGCTGACTGAAATTAACGTGACTAGCCCTACTTGTATCCGTGAAATTGAAGCCGCTTTTGATATTTCAGTTACAGGTAAATTAATGGATGCAATTGAGCGTCGCGTTAACGCTAAATAGCCTAAACTAAAGAAAGCCTTAGCTATTCGAAAACACAAAAATATCTAGGCAAAGAACAATGAGCGGCTTTACGCCGCTCTTTTTCCTTTACTGGGAACACACTGGCAGGAGGCTCTATGAATTTAACGAACCACTTTCTGGTCGCTATGCCCGGAATGAAAGACCCATACTTTCAAAATTCGGTGATCTATCTTTGTGAGCACAATGACGAAGGTGCGATGGGTTTGATGATCAACGCTCCTATCGATGTCACTGTCGGCAGCATGCTTAAGCAAGTTGAGGTTGATTCTGAACAGCCGAAACCCAACCAAGCAAGCCTTGATAAGCCAGTACTTAATGGTGGGCCAGTTGCAGAAGATCGTGGGTTTATTTTGCACAAACCCAAAGGCAGTTATCAATCCAGCATCAACATGACGGATCAAATCTCGGTAACAACCTCGAAAGATATTCTGATGGTCTTAGGGACAGAAGATGAACCTATGCATTATCTGGTCGCGCTTGGTTATGCAGGATGGGAACCAGGACAACTGGAAATCGAGCTGACTGAAAACTCATGGCTAACCGTTGAGGCCGATCCAAAGGTTATCTTCGACACGCCAATTTCGGATCGCTGGAAAGTTGCCGTGCAAATGTTAGGTATTAACGCGGCTCAGCTTTCAGCAGACGCTGGACACGCCTAGCTCAAATTAGCTCCATAAAATAAATAAACACTCTCAACACAGATAAATTTGGAAACCCCATGTCACGAACAATTATGGCATTTGACTACGGTACAAAAAGTATCGGCAGTGCGATCGGACAAGAAATCACGGGCACCGCAAGCCCTCTAAAAGCTTTTAAAGCCAAAGATGGCATCCCTAACTGGGACGATATCGAGAAGCAAATTAAGGAATGGCAGCCAAATCTTATCGTGGTTGGCCTTCCGACCGACCTTCATGGTAAAGATCTAGCAGCTATTACACCCAGAGCGAAGAAATTCGCTAACCGTCTTAAAGGACGCTTTGGTGTGGATGTTGAACTGCATGATGAAAGACTTTCTACGACAGAAGCAAGGGCCGACCTTTTTGAAATGGGCGGCTATAAAGCGCTAAGTAAAGGTAACGTCGATAATCAATCAGCCGTTGTAATTCTAGAGAGCTGGTTTGAAGCACAATATAGCTAAGTTATTTATTTAGCAAACTCGAGCAAGCTTATGATCCCTTGCCATTTTAACTGCGTAATGAAGGAGCGATAAAGGAAAAGAACTTGGGAGTTCATATGAAAATTTTTCTAGCAATATTCATAGCGTTATCTATAACGGCATGCAGCTCAATGGGAAGCGGTTCCGCGGGTTACGACGGTCAACAGTACCCGTCAAAAATCAAATTAGAAAAGGAGCGCGGTTACTCATATGATAACCATCGCTCCAACATGCACTCATCTAACATGCATTAAGTTATAAACGAATAAAACCCGCCACAGAAGCTAACACTGATCATTTAAGCATTTTCCTGATCAGTTGAACGATCCTACAGAT
>NZ_JBFSUD010000148.1:0-4343 GCF_041467175.1 Vibrio sp. 10N.247.310.24 | reverse complement strand
AGCTCGGAAGGATCCTTCAACCGATCACTTTGGCTTTAACTGATCGGCATTACTCTTGTAGCGCCGTTTTTAATTTCAATTCAATTGTTCGGGTTCTAATAAGTTTAAGTGGTATTTGTTAAATTCACTCCATAAATCACGAACCCATTAGTCGAATCAATTGACTTCATTAAACCCATAGATATACTTGCTCCAATTTTTTTGAGTGTCGTATAACAATGAAAAAAAACATCTTATCTTTGTGTCTAATTTTGCCGTCGTCTCTACTACTTTCTGCATGTGGTGGTTCTAGTGATTCCGCTCAACCTCCGAGTAAAACGGCGGTACAAAAAGCGCTTGAATCCGGAGATGCATCCCTTGTATCTAATGCCAATGAGTTTATTGACGCCAGCCAAACGCTCGTTGCCCAATACAAATCTGATTACAGTCAAATTAAACAGTCTCTGTCTAAAAATTCAGACGGCACGCCGCTGCGCAATCTTCATTGGGATCCAACACACGATGCCGCGATAATCTTACCAACTTACGGCTTCAACGATGTCATCCTGCAAACCAATAAAGCGATGCAGAGTGGATATACTGACCAAGAGCTTGCGATTGGTATTGCAGGTTATACATCGAGCGGTAGTCGTTACGCTGCGTTAGCAAGTAACCCATTTCGAACTAAGCAACGTTCAACGGATTCAGTCAACGCAGAAATGGAAGTGTGGTTGAAAAACTTGGTGGGTTGGGCATCTGGCACAAGTTCACCTAAGAATGTTGTCTTGGCTCAGATGGATCAGTCTTATTATTTTCCTGATGACAAAGCAACGCGAAACTGGCTAACGAGCAACATCAATCCTTCGATGGTTATCAATGATGATAACGCCTGTGACGGCAGCAAATTAAGCCAATGTATTGAAACGAACAACCCTGATTTATTGATTTTGTCTCAAAAGTTAAATGCTGGTGACGAAATTAACGATGTAATGACGGGGTTACGTTTGGCGTTCAAAAAAAAGATTCCCGTGCTGTACTTGCATCTTGATGGCGGTATGACGGACTTAGGCAATGCACTATTTGCAGAAATGCATATGACGTATGTTGGTGATAACTATTGGCGCAGGCTAGGGCTGTCAAATTGGGATTCAACACAACTGATTGATCGCATGCCGGATAATATCGTCAAACAACAAGCACTTTTACAGCGCCTGAAACTCGATAGTTTCACTGTTGACTTGAATTTATGTGATGATAAATCTTGCCCAGATGAGTCCAACATGGATGAAGAGTTCTATAAGGCCACGAACAGTATTCGTTCACACCTAACGACGCTTGATAGCAAAAAAATTGATCTCTTTGCATCCAAGAACTACGAATATGAAAAGCTGTTACTGCTACTTGCTGATCGCTACCGACAAGACGTTAAGTACCCAATGGGTAAAGACGTAACAGATAGAATCGACTTTCTTCGATCGTATTACAGTGATTACGCGACATACAACACTCGACAACATAACGCAGCACAGCCGAGTTTAGGGAACTTCAGCACCAAGAACTTTAAGAATGTTCCTCTCATCACCAAGAATATTACTTTAGAGTCAAAGAGAAACTTCCGTGCGGCGGGTGTATATGCCTTACCGGGTAAGACGATCAAAGTGACGCGATTAGATAACAACAAAGTGGCAACGTCGATTGCCCTTAACACACTACGTAGCGGTGCGACTCATGAGTTTTCGGGTAAAGACGGCTATGCAAGGCCGAAGTTTTTGACTTCGGTAACTTACCCCGTAAAACATGGAGAAACGATATACCTGACCTCTGCCTATGGCGGGACATTACAAGTTCATTTTGATACCAACGATATCGATGTAGAGCTGCGTTTTGAAAATGTTGCCCAACACCCTGTTTGGCGAAGTAAAGCGGACAACGATAGCTTTGTCGCGCAGCTTGAAGAAGGAAAGTTTGATTGGGCTGAGTTGGTGACTCCCGGATTTGAAGTTCACTCTAAGCTAGACAAGATGAAAGAGTCTATTGGAGCTTCTGATTGGGCACAGCCGCATGATATGGCGCTCGCCACTGAGCGTTACGTACACAACCTTCCTCATGCACTTGCAGGTTTCAAAGGGCCAGGAATTGATGAAATTGCTGAAATTCATCAATACGGAGAGGCAAAGGGTTGGGAAATTGCGAACATTGATATTGTGAAGCACATGAATGCCGATCAAGCGACTTGTGGTTACGGTTGTTCAGGAAATCCTTACGATGCTTATTGGTCTTTTCATCCTCTAGGGCATGGTGATTTGCACGAGCTTGGTCATGGACTGGAAAGAGGACGTTTTAGATTCGCTGGATGGGAAGGCCACTCAACAACCAACTATTATTCGTATTTTAGTAAATCAAAGTATTACAAAGACACGGCAAAGGTATCGTCTTGCCAAAGCTTAGACTTTAAAGGGCAGTATCAACTTTTACAGCAGAGCCGAACTCAACCAGATCCAAACGCTTTTATGGCGGCTCAAAATCAAACGGGTTGGAGTTGGGGGGCTCGTATGTTCATTCAAATGATGATGTTGACAGAGCAGCAAGGTGTATTGAATTCAGGTTGGCATTTACTAGGGCGCTTACACTTGATTGAACGCGAGTTTAATCGCTTGAAAGCCAGTGATACTCTCTGGAACAACGGTAAAGGCTCGATTGGCTTTTCAGATTACACCAAACAGGAAGTCGAAGCCATCACCAACAATGACTGGTTGCTTATCGCATTAAGCTACGTAGCAGAAAGGGATATGAAGCAATACTTAGATATGTGGGGATTCAGTTTCAGTGATAAAGCGAAGCAACAAGTCACCGCTCTTAGTCTAAGTAACATGCCTTTGACATATTTTGCATCGTCTAATCAAGGCTATTGCTTAGATGAATTTGCTAAGACGCCGTTAGATGTTGACGGCACGACCGCTTGGCCGCTTAATTAGGTATATGGCAGATAGAGTCACGAATAAAAAAGAGAGGAGATATTATCTCCTCTCTTTCGTTATTCGCTTCTGGTTAGCCTAGTGAACACGATTTACCAGCTACTTGATATGGCTAAGTTCTGTTACCTAATAGTAACTACTTAAACGTCGACCAAATTGGCGCGTGATCTGACGGTTTTTCAATGCCGCGTAGCTCGTAGTCGATGCCCGCTTCAGTACATTTATCAGCAAGCTTCTGAGTCGCAAGTACCACATCAATGCGCAGGCCGCGGTTGTCCACGAAGCCTTTTGAGCGGTAATCAAACCATGAGTATTGATCGTTCACTTCAGGGTGTAGTAAACGGAAGCTGTCCACAAAACCCCAATCCATCAATGTTTTCAACCATTCGCGTTCTTCTGGTTGGAAAGAACATTTACCGGTTTTCAACCAACGTTTCGCATTAGGTTCACCAATGCCGATATCAATATCGGTAGGGCTGATATTAATGTCGCCCATTACGATCACTTGTTCATCTTTGTTGTGGTAATCGTTCAGGTACGTCATTAAGTCCTTGTAGAACTGGCGCTTGTACGGGTATTTGGTTTCATGCTTAATGTTGTCGCCTTGAGGGAAATAACCATTTAGCACAGTGACCTTTTCACCATTGTCGTCTTCAAACGTCGCCATGATCATACGCTTTTGATGGTCTTCATTGTCTGTAGGAAAGCCTTTTTGTACCGAAATTGGCTCTTGCTTACAAAGCATAGCCACACCGTAGTGAGCCTTTTGACCGTGGAAGTAGACTTTGTAACCCATAGCTTCAACATCGGCTAGTGGGAAGGCTTCATCGTGCACTTTGATCTCTTGTAGACCAATCACATCAGGTTGGTGCTTATCGATAATAGCCTGAAGCTGATGAAGGCGGGCTCTAAGGCCATTGATGTTGAAGCTAATTACTTTCATTTGTTTTTATACCTCTCGTAAACCCTTGTGATTGCTTGCTTTTCAAGGGCTTGCTGATTTGGTGGGTTTCATGATTAATCGTATTTAAGCATGCTTAATAATTTCTGTCGCCATTTTGTCGCCCCTAAATGGCGACAAAATGGTGTGAATACTCACTTTTGCGCAGAATCTACTGAGTCTTTAGCAAGTCTAAAAAGAACGCGTATTCAAGTGCGTCTTCTTTTAATCGCTTAAATCGACCGGAAGCCCCACCGTGACCGGCTTCCATATCGGTTTTGAACAGCAGCACGTTGTTGTCTGTTTTCATTTCACGCAGCTTCGCAACCCACTTCATGGGTTCAAAGTATTGTACTTGTGAGTCATGCAGGCCTGTTGTTACCAACATGTTCGGGTAGCGGCGTTTTTCAAGGTAGTTGTCATCATTCGCTTGTTTACTAAGCAGCTTC
>NZ_JBFSUD010000147.1:0-4390 GCF_041467175.1 Vibrio sp. 10N.247.310.24 | reverse complement strand
CAGCAAACGCTGCCCGAAGGGTTCGGCTAAAAGCGTTTTACTCTTTGTTGAGGGAGATTTGCTTAGAGTGACTAGGCTACTTCCCCCTCGCCGCGATTATAACGCTTTTATCTCGAACAAAATTTAACCACGAAAGGTCAACACGCCCTAGGGAGTTTGAAAATACAATGCTCTTGCCCGTTCACTACCAAATGGAAAAGTTTATGAACAAGATAGTAAGTACGTTAGGAATCATGGCAACCGTTGCATACAGCGCAGCCATTTACGCTGATGAAGCAACATCAACCAATAGCTGGAACCAAATAGAACAGCAGGCAGAGGGACAAACTGTCTACTTTCACGCTTGGGGCGGAAGCCAAGAAATTAATCGTTACCTACAATGGGCAGGCAAGGAGTTACAAAGTGACTACGGTGTGACCTTAAAGCATGTAAAAGTAACCGACATTGCTGAAACGACTACTCGACTACTTGCAGAAAAAGCCGCAGGCAAGAACAGCGAAGGCAGTGTCGATATCGTTTGGATTAATGGTGAGAACTTCCGCTCGATGAAAGACAATGCGCTGTTATTTGGACCATTCACAGAATCACTTCCAAACTGGAAGTACGTTGATAAATCTTTACCAATTGATGTCGATTTCTCGGAGCCAACCGAAGGCTTAGAAGCACCTTGGGGCGTCGGACAACTTGTGTTCATCCACGACCAAGAGACACTAAACAATCCGCCACAATCGTTTTCAGAGATGTTGAGCTACGCTCAAGCTTTCCCTAACCGCTTAAGCTACCCTCGCCCACCTGAATTTCATGGCACCAGCTTCATCAAGTCTCTACTGATTGAGCTAACAGACAACAACCCTGCACTGGCTCAACCTGTTTCGGAAGACAACTTCCAAGAAGTTACTGCACCACTTTGGGCTTACTTAGATAAATTCCATAAAGTGGCATGGCGCGGTGGTAAACAATTCCCAGCGGGCACATCGGAAAGTATCCAACTTCTGGATGATGGTCAGCTCGATTTAGCGATTACCTTTAACCCAAATTCTGTCTATTCAGCACAATCAAGTGGCCGCCTAGCTGAAACTACCAAGGCCTATGCTCTAGAAAGCGGTGCTCTGTCTAACATTCACTTCCTTGCGATTCCTTGGAATGCTAATGCAAGTGCTGGCGCTCAGGTAACCATCAACTTCTTGTTGAGCCCAGAAGCACAATCGCGCAAAGGCGACCTCAATGTTTGGGGTGATCCTTCTGTATTAAGCAGCAAGTACCTGACTGGTAGCGCTAAGAATACTCAACAATTTAAATCGATTGATGAACCACACCCAAGCTGGCAAAACGCGCTCGAGAAAGAGTGGCTTAAGCGATACGGTAACTAAAATTCATGCTACGCGCTCTATATTATGTTGTTATAGCTGTGTGCATTATCCCTACGATTCCTGGGGTAGCGGGAGTAGTGGCCTCGTCACTGAGTTTCATCCCGCCCCTAGGTTTAGAGGAACCAACACTCAACGGTTTTAACCAAGTCTTTCAATGGGAAGGGGCTTGGCACTCTATTGGTTTGAGCCTAGGTTCAGCGGTCGCCAGCAGCTACATTGCCTGCTTCCTGACCTTTTGTATTCTTCAGGCTTCTTGGGGAAACAAGTATTGGAGAAAGATTGAGCTAACGCTATCGCCAATGCTTGCCATTCCGCATGTGGCTTTCGCTATCGGCTTTGCTTTTCTGTTTAGCCCAACAGGGCTTGGCGCAAGAGCCGTGCATCACTTACTTGGTGAATCGGCTACAAGCTCTGAATTGGCTTTGCTGATAAAAGATCCTTACGCGTTTGGCCTAATCATTATGCTCACACTCAAAGAAGTGCCCTTCTTATTGCTGATGAGCATTTCGATACTTCAACAAATCGATGTTGAACGCATCACTAAGGTCAGTGCCTCTCTGGGTTATAGCCGTGCTCAGATCTGGTGGAAGTGTATTTTCCCACAATGGTTTACCAAGCTTCGCTTCCCTATGTTGGCGGTGCTTGCTTACAGCGTATCGGTTGTCGACATCGCTCTGATCATTGGCCCAACCAATCCGCCGACCTTTGCCGTTTTGGTATGGCAATGGTTTAACGACCCAGACCTTAATCTATTGCCACGAGCTGCCGCTGGCGCCATCGTTTTATTCGGTTTAGCTTCGTTGATCATCGCCCTAGCGCGTCTAATCGAATGGGCAATTCTCAAGTACTTTAGAACTTGGCAATATTCAGGAAGAACAGGTATTAACCTTCCAGGAAAAACGATCTTCGCAGTGCTTGCTGCATTGTCACTACTGATCATTCCACTAATGGGGATTTGGAGTGTTGCCCAACGTTGGCGTTTCCCTGATTTACTTCCAAGTCGCTACAGCAAGCGTTTCTGGGAGTTTGAGTGGGATGGCATCATGAGCACCGTCGGGCAAAGCTTGTGGATTGGCCTTATTGCCGCTTCCGTTGCTTTATTACTCGCGCTGGTAGCTCATGAGTACCGAATCAAATACAAGTGGCAAGTTCCGGGCTTTATTATCGCGATTCCCATGTTGATACCTCAACTCTCGGTATTGTTCGGCATGCAAGTGACCACGCTTTATATCGGCAGCAGCGCCTATGAATTTTGGGTAATTTGGGCGCATGTTTTCTTTGCTTTCCCGTTTGTGTATCTGTCTTTGGATGGCCCTTGGAAAAGCTTCAATGACGGCCTGATAAAAGCCTCGTTGAGCTTGGGTAAATCGCCATTTCAAAGCTGGTACTCCATCAAGCTGCCTATCTTGTTACCCGCTATTGCCTTTGCTTGGGCGGTCGGGATCAGCGTAAGTTTGGCTCAGTACTTACCCACCTTGATGCTCGGCGCGGGCCGTATTAGCACAATCACCACAGAAGCCGTTGCCCTTACCAGTGGTTTCGACCGCAGAGTGACAGCTATCTATGCCATTTGGCAGGCCCTATTGCCTCTGTTCTTTTTCTCTTTAGCGATATTAGTCAGCCGACTTCAACTCAGATATCGCCGTCTTACTTTTAAAGGTTTTCTAACGAATGAGTCTGCACCTCAACGACCTCGCCATCCGTAAAAACGATGGTGTATCGCTGTTTTCAGCGCTAAACGTAACATTAGAATCAGGCCAAGTATTGGCTTTGATGGGGCCGAGCGGCTGCGGAAAATCGACCTTGTTGGACGCCGTAGCTGGGCACTTAAATGATGAGTTTTCGTATTCTGGCACCGTTATTTTGAACGACATTCAGCTGGATGACCTGCCTTCACATCAGCGTGAAGTCGGTATTCTTTTTCAAGATGACTTGTTGTTCCCTCACCTCAAGGTATGGGAAAACTTGGCGTTCTCTCTGCCTAATTCAATTAAGGGCTCCGCTCGTCAACAGCAAGCGATGGCTGCACTAAAAGACATAGAGCTAACTCACTTGGCAGAGTCTTTCCCGGATCAAATATCTGGCGGTCAACGTGCAAGAATCAGCTTAACTCGTATGTTATTGGCGAAGCCGAAGCTCGCCCTACTCGACGAACCGTTTAGTAAGTTAGACCAAGAGTTAAGAGCACAATTTCGCGATTGGGTCTTCGAACAGCTGACAAAAGCAAATATCCCAACATTAATGGTCACGCACGACGAAGCTGACGTACCTCAAGGGGCGCAAGTGCTGTCTTGGCCATGGAGGAGTCATCATGCTGGATAAGTACTCCATCAAGGTCATTAAGTGGCCATTAAACCAATCAGCTAAGTTGCTGAGTCAATTCGGTATCACGGCAAATCAAACCACCTTATTTGGCTTTCTGGTCGGGTGTTTAGCGTTTCCGGCGTTGGCATTTCAACATTACGAATGGGCGCTAGGCTTCATTGTGTTCAACCGAGTATGTGATGGGCTTGATGGGGCTTTGGCTCGAATCCAAGGCATTAGTGACGCTGGCGGTTTTCTCGACATCAGCCTCGATTTCCTTTTCTATTCGTTAATTCCTTTTGGCTTTGTTATTGCGAACCCAGAACACAACGCCATTGCCGGTGCGTTTTTGATCTTCTCTTTTATCGGTACTGGCAGCAGCTTTTTGGCGTTTGCCGTGATGGCAGGCAAACGAGGCATCGAAAACCCAGTCTATAAGCATAAGTCTCTGTACTACATGTCAGGGCTAACCGAAGGCACTGAAACCATCGCTTGTTTCATCGCGTTCTGTATTTGGCCTCAACACTTTGCTGTTATCGCCTACACCTTTGGCACCGCGTGCTGGCTAACTACGTTCATGCGAATTTACTTTGGATTCCAGACACTCAAGGATCAAACTAGCTAGGGTGTGCATTTCTCATAAATAAAAACGCCGCTCAAATGAGCCAACACCTATCATTTAAGGTGTTTAGATCGCACAGTGTAGCGAGTCTTAC
>NZ_JBFSUD010000146.1:0-4566 GCF_041467175.1 Vibrio sp. 10N.247.310.24 | reverse complement strand
ATGAGTTATTGATTGTATTTTGCTTCCAGTTGGTTGTTTTATAACGAGGTTTAGGCATAGGGCTACGAGAGAGAGTGGTGGTAGCTGCTCAGGTCGTAGATTCTTAATTTAGTTCCACTGAATTGCGAAACAAAGCTAATCTTACCACTTAACCAACTCATTTACGTTCCAATGCCTATGGAATTGGGTCTCGCTTTTGGCTGGCTAAGCAAATTATAATCATTTACCAAAACTTTAAAAAAGTATACAAAATTCAATTAGATAAACATAATTAAGATGATGTAATTTGAGGGCGAAAATGCTATTTTCGACCATTTTACGGAGACCATCGAAACTGTTCCCGTAGAAACATAAAAAATAACGGCTACATATGATTGCCGTTTTTTTGTTGCACGTTAATCTAAGTGGTAAAACCATGACAAATTGAACAGGATAAAATGGACAGAGAAAGTAATGTCAAATACTGGCTGAGAAATATCAACGAGCAGCTAACTCTAATTGACCGTCGGTGCCATATGCGGGTAGACGAGGCTCATTCCCTCCTGGTCCAACTCTCTGAAGATGGACAGGAGCTTCTACTTCATGGTGAGATAACGGATATTTCTATGAAGGATGAATTGTATATACTCCGCAGCAGTATGGTACTGAACGGACAACAGGATACGATGAAACGTTGTTGGTTAGCGACGCATCAAAATAAACTGCTTCTCATTCATGAGCTTAGCTTAGTTGATTGCGATGAAATCGACTTTGAGAACACGATGAACAACTTCATTGTGCTTATGAGTACTCTTAGAACTCAATTTAGTTCGGTATCAGAACCGATAAATGAAGTAACCATGCCTTATTCTCAACAGCTTATAAAAGGATAAATATTCATGCCTATTGGATTGAATCCAGTTCAAACGACTAATGTCACAAACACTTCAACTCATACCAAGAGTCCATATGAACTAAAGGTTCAGCCTGACAAAGCTAAACTACTGCAGGATATCGCGCCAACAGGACCTACACTGAAACAACCCACCACAGGAGAAAAAACTGCTATCACGATAAGTATGGATGAAGCAATGACAGCAATGACAGCAATGAACAAAGAACAAGCGAAGGGAGGTTTTACTCTTGATGACGGACGACAGTTCGAAATTCGAGATATGCATGTAATCAGACAGAACAAGGGGGGCTTGATAAGCCGGATGAAAGAAGGTTTCATCAAAGCATTACATGGTCAAGGAGCTTCATCCTCAGATGCTAAAAAGCTGACCGCAGCGTTACACCAAAAAGCCGATAACCCAGCAGTTCAGGAAAACTTTGTGCGCTCGTGGGATAGTGGAGGTTTTACAGATCCTACAGTAGTAAGTGGTGAAATGGGAGTGCGTGGGCACCAGTCAAAACAAGATTTTCAGTTTATTGTCCACACCGCACCAATAACTCACTTGATGGAAGGGAAGGGCGTTTTTAGTATTGATGCAGAAAGTGCGCTAACCTCCTGGGATGTAGCATGCACTAGTATCGTAAACCAGAGCAAGACTTTCACTTATGGCTCCGTTGGTGTAATTCTGAAAGTTCCGGAACAAAATGTTATTGCCGCTAGTCCAAACGATCTGATGTCGGAAACCAACATTGGTCTTCTTGATCGGACTGAAGATCTTGTCAACGTCTCAGATAAGAACGCTACAAAGACCCGCTATGAGGCAATGCCTGACTATGAACGTACAGGGTTACTAGCAAAAAAGGAATTACCGCGACATCAAAGGCATACCAACACTCCAAGTGAAGTCCTGAAGAAAACCTATGGGATGCGCAATGAAATTCTTATCTGTACGTCTGGAGGTGTAAATCTCCACGAGGGGCAGAAGGCAACCGAGAAGGTGGAAATAGCAGGGTTTTTCCTCAACGACAGCGCCCCAACAGCCTCTCACCAAGATTTAGCCGATTGGAAAGGAGAAACGTTGTTATCCAAAAATGATAAGTACGAGTTATTCAAGCAGCATGCTGAGCCCCTAGCCCAAAAACTTGGAGTGCCAATTATTTACTTAAACGGTACAGCGGATATTGCGGAAGTTTTGAAGTAGAAATAAATATAAAAACGCAAATTTTTATGTAGTCTGGTGTTGTAGGGCAAATGAGAGGCGAGCGTCTAATAGTTGATTTTCTGAACATATAATAACTAACGCAGATACCACCAACTAAGGTGGTGTCTGCAATTTAAGTTTGAAGGTCAAATCGATAGAAGTGTGTTAAAATAACTCTTTTTCTTAACTGAATTAAACAACAACGTCGCATTTATCGTAAAACAGCTTTAGTTATGGCATAAATCGTCATTATATCTATGTATGCATTGATTTTAAACAATATTAGAAGGTGATGAGAGTAAGAAGTTTTTTAAACGGCTTTATAGATGGAGTTATTCTCCTCCGGCAACGCATGTAAACAATGAGGATTACCTTTCCCCTACAAAGATAGGCGTCTAAGTAGTGCTGAATCTAAGCTTCACGGCTCAAAAAAACGGGAAGCAAAAATTTGACTATCACAAGTGTCCACTATCTGAAACAGCGTGTATTGTGTGCTACAGCTATTAGTACCGCTTTAACTCTGTGTCATTACAACGCACAAGTTGAGGATAGTTACACAAGGCTCAAAACTAGGGCCGATTTCGATTTATGGTCGTTTTTATTGAGACTGACGGATCACTTGGATTTTTCTATTCAATAAGGCTTGTACAGAATGAGGGTCTTTTTCGAAGCTTAAGATTGAGTTATAAATTTCCACATTCGCATGCATCGACAACAACTCACTTAACTCCAGTTTGGAGTTGGCTCGATTCGCCTCTCGCTCTCCAGGACTAGTCTGTACAACGGTTCGCCCCAGAAAGGTGCCTTGCGTTGCGAGGGGAGGTTGCCCTTTGTTCTCTAAGTTATTGAAATATATATCATTTATTTTTGGTTTGATGTCGTTGGACATAAGGTACCTAAACTCTTAAGTCTGAGCTCTGAAGCATAGACGGTGAAACTTCTGTTACGACATGAGCAGACAACAAGGACTCCCAAGATTCGCTCTGTGTGAGCAGTTCAGCAAGTCCACTCTCAAACAGCTCATAGTCGAGTTTTTCGGCACGAAGCAACCTGTTTAAACACAGCTTGTGCCTGTGATTATCTAGACTAAAAAATAGTTGATGTTCAGACCAGTGATAGTTGAATGACAAAAAAGAACGATAAAGATCAGAATTAACAATTTGTAGGTCAACAATCTCTACTTCTAGTTGAAGTGTTTCTATTTTAGAGTGAAAAATTAAATGCACTCTTAACTTATCGTCAAAAGCTAACCCCAGTTCGTCTTCAGTCAAATGTAATTCAGGCAAGCCTACTCGACGAGAAAACTCTATCAGAACCTCATCTACAATTTGGCGTACTGACATAAAAACAGTCCTTTCATTAAATGTTAATAGTTATTATAGGTTAAACAGGTGTTTTTTATATTATTATTGGTTGATATTTTTTATATATTACGTAAGGTTCAGTCAGATCGCAATTACCAAAATACGCAGTTCTTCGGCATTCGCGCTTCTTAAGCGTGATTCTATTCCTTTTATGGTCTCAATAAGGGCACGAATGTACTTTGTTAATCTGATGTAAACAGAACGGAGGCTCTGTAATCTTTATTCCATGCAGCTTTATTCATCTTCCTTGGTACTGATAAGTCCCTTTCGGATTTCCTAAATCAGTCCTGAACAAAACGTTGATGATGAAACTGATTCAGTGACACACTCTCAAAGGGCTAGTTGTCTTTGTTTACATACTTTGTTAATAATTCTTGATGTAGTACCAATGGAGCAAGAATTGTTGCCTCGCCTTCAAACCAAGTAGCTCTTCCTGAACCAAGCATCCCGATGTGACTAGGGAATACTGTAATCAACTTGCGTGTGAAGCAAGTTGAGAGCAGACCGCTAGCTGTAATAGTATTTCAGCTCCCTGCAGTTTATTAGGTTAATACAATTAAACGCGAAAAGTTGTAGGGTAAAAATGTGATTCTTTGTCGATAGATTTTGATTCTATATTGTTAGCTAGAGAGGTTATTTGTTCATAGTATTGGCTGAGCAATTCCAATTGTTGATATACCGTGTACCGATCGGCTTGAACGATAGGCTGATGATTCCAAAGAATGAGGTTATTACTTTTATTATCAAAGCCAACAACTGGTTTTTTCTCATCTTGGCTAAACATATTCATTTCAAGCAAAACCTGAGCATTGTTTTTGTTGAGTTCACCTAAATTACTTAACATCATCAAACGTCCACTTGGGTGTTCGGTAATGTGGCACTCTTGCTCTCCTACTTTAATGCTTGTCACATTATTCGTTTCAGTGTTTGCTGCCTCTAGACCGAGCTCTTGGCAAAGCATTTCAACTACTTTTATATATTGCTGACTCATATTGTTTACTTATTTACTGTAAAAAGGCGTGTCAGTAGACCAAAAAGTGAGTTTAATAACGGCTTTGTTGCGTAATTCAGTTTAGAGACAGAGCAGCCCCATATCGTGCGTTTCTTAGTCAATACGGCAAGTTTCA
>NZ_JBFSUD010000145.1:2601-4837 GCF_041467175.1 Vibrio sp. 10N.247.310.24 | reverse complement strand
GTTTTTTGACTTTCCATTCACCTTCGCCATAAACCTTAAGGCCAGTCGCATCAATGGCTAATTGCTGTATGTGTCCTCCTCTCGTTTCATCTAAAATGAGACCTCAACTTGCTTTACTCTACGACTGATGCAGGTGTAATGCAGACAGCTCAATGGAACATGAGCTAGCTTAAATAATGAATAGATAAATCCTTGTAGTGGCATAGAGCATACTCGTTTCGCCATGAGCGCAGTGGCAAAGCTAAATAACTAAACCGACTTGGTCTGCCGCGTTGGTTTTACTTGCCTTATGGCTTTTTCATCAATCCAAAAAGTCAGAGAACCACGTTAATGAATGGTTGGTTGGTTGGTGTGCAACGAGGCTTAAGCATGAGGCTACGAGGAAAAAGGAATGTAGCTGAACAAATCCTAGGTTGTAGATTTGGTTCCATTGAATTACGCAATAAGGCACATATGAGCCAGTAAGTTCTTATAAACTCAAATCATTGATTTAACCTTCAAAAAATACTGGATCTTCCACCAAGATATCTAAGTCTTTGTCTAAAGATGCCAACATATTCTTTCGATATTCTTGAGGAGATAATTCATTTTCTCTTTTAAATATTTGTCTAAAGAACCGAACATCTTCATAGCTGACTCTACGTCCCACCTCCTCTACAGTGAGTTTAGTGGTTCTAAGAAGTTCTTTTGCAAATGACAGCCTAACTAATTGAATAAACTTTAATGGCGTGATTCCTGTTGCATCTTTAAACCTTCGCTTAAACTGTCGTTCAGAAAGATGCGCCTCCGAAGCCAACTCACCAACGCTCATTGAGCTAGAATCAACGCTTATTATCCACTTCTGGATGTTATGAATTAATGCATCTTTATGTTGCATAAAACTCATCACGTCACTGTAAGTCAACGACGTATCATCGCACTCATTCGCACTGCACAACTGGTGACATATACACTTTACCTGACTGCCGAAAATTTCTTCAATGATTTGAAAAATCAGTCCTTGATAAGTATAAACGCCTGAAGATAAATAGACCCTCTCGTTAATTAGTGCCTTTCTCTGTTCCAAAAGGCTAATAGCAGGAAAGTTTTTGCGAAACAATTGTGAATAATATGGATGAACAACTGCCTCACTGCCATCAAGCAGTCCCCCTTGTGCTAGGACAAAAACACCCGTGTCGATACCGACTACTCGTGTGCCTTTTTGATGTAGACTTTTAACCCATTCAATAATTTCTTGTGGAATACAGTTTAGAATTTCTTCTGGGTCACCAATCGAACCGACTAACAAGACGTCTGCTGCCGTTATATTTTGCCATCGTTCATCAACTTGAATTGTAATACCACCACGCCCTGATATTGGTTTATTATCAACAGAAACAACGGTCGAAGAAAAACTACTACACTTAGCAAGAGCAGCCGCCGTTTCTAAGATCTCTAACGGCCCCGTGGTTGTGGTAAAAAAGCGACCAGAAACAACTAGAGCTACCACACCAACCTTATTCTTACCAATATGCTCCAAAATTACATCCACCTCACTTATTAAAGCACCTCAAATTATAGCTTACTCAACTAAAATGCCACACATTTTCACACAGCTAAACATAGTAAATTTAATTATAATTTAACTATTAAATGCTAGATCTAAATCGAACAGTAATGAAAATAACACAAAAAATAAAAATTACCTACTAACCAAACCCCATTGAAAATGTTAAGTTTTTGCTCAGTTAGAGTTATTTTTATTCAAATCCCTGGTTTTGGCCACCATTATTTTTACACGCAGCGCAATGCCACTGCTTTTCTTGGTCGGGCATAGGCGATGCCTTGTTTGTCTTGTTTTTTTGTTACCAATATGATCATTCACCCTGACTCGACGTAATTATCTCAATGTAAAGTTAATAACCACATTTCTCACCATAGCAATATATCAAACCAAGCCCACTCCAACCCAATAATAAATTGAAATAATATCATAAAATAAACTTATACAACCCATCCTTGGAACTAATCCCTTTAAGAACAGCCTATAAATAAGTTTATTTTATATTTTCATCACATACGCTAATTTAACTAATCATTCATTAGGCTATATATTATTGCATAAATTCATCATTTATTTACTTTATGCTATTAAATAATATAAAATCCAATTTCGTAATAATTTCGATTGCAACATTATTATCCGGTTGTGGCAGCGAAGACAACTCCTCTCCGGCCCCATCAACTCCGAATACAG
>NZ_JBFSUD010000145.1:0-2503 GCF_041467175.1 Vibrio sp. 10N.247.310.24 | reverse complement strand
TGACATTCAAATCAGTGAGACGGATACAACAAACAACAATACGGATATTACAGACATTCAAATCAGTGAGACGGATACAACAAACAACAATACGGATATTACAGACAGCAATGCTCACACTGCACTGTTCCCATATTCAGGTGAGTGCGAAACGCCGCAGCTTCTTACTAATTTGGCAAAGGTAGATTCACAAGTCGCCAATGGAACTTATGAGTGTATGAACTCGTGGTTTTCACCGTCTAAGCAACAAGCAGACCAGCTATTCTCCGAAACGGTCATGCGAAAAATCACTCAGTCGCTTGAAAAAGTAATCAACCAATATCAGGGGAAGGAGCAACAGGCACAGAATATCTATTACCTTGCCGAATTCATCAAAGCGGCTTATAAAAACCGTCACGATACCTATGCTCGTGACCTAGCTCCTTTTCCTAATGAAATGGGATTGTCAATCGCTCATGTAGCCCAACTATTCTTGCGCTCTCATTACTCATTAAGTGAAGGTCAAACACAGCAACAAGCTCTTGGTTCTATGTTGATCATCGTCGATAGCGTTCGTCAACTTTCAATAGCTGCTCCCGATGTTTTTGCGCTACTAGATACTTTCACCGCAGAAAGAGGCGAAAGCTACTACTACCGTACAGCCATCAATAATATTTTCATAGCCATGGCCGGGCACTCACAAAAAGAAGCCTTCTACGATCTTATCGAATCTGATCCGATCTATATCAATAAGCTCCGAGCATTTATTCTTAACAATGAATGGGCAATTGGTACAAACTCTGAAGCTTTACTCGGTAACGCAGCGCGAGAACTGGCTCGCTTGATCAAAACTGATGATGAGCAAACTAAACAGCTTGTGACTCAAACCTTAGAAGAATTGCTACACAACTATCCGCTCGGTGGTAAATCAGATCGCGTGTGGGTCGGGATTGCTGAAATGGTCAGCGATTATGCTCCCGAAAGGCTAAATCGCCTCACTTTAGATAATTCAAAAGAAAGGCTGAAACAACGGGTTGTACCTTTCAGCTATAACTGTGCAGGCCCGGCTCAAATTCTGGCGCAAAAGATGACCAATGAACAAGCGCAAACCAGCTGTCAGACACTTAATGATAAAGAAGACGATTTCCATAACGTTGCAAACACAGGCCATCAGCCTGTTTCTGATGACTACAGCGAAACCGTTGATGTTATCGTCTTCAACACCAAAGACGACTACTCCACTTACTCGAGCTTTTTGTTTGGCAATACCACCAACAACGGCGGTCAGTTCCTTGAGCGCACCCCTTCACAACCAGGCAACACTCCTCGATTCGTCGCGTATCAAAATGGATGGGATGATAATTTTTCGATTTTAAACCTAGAGCACGAGTATATTCACTACCTCGATGGACGCTTTAACCAATACGGTGATTTCCATACCACAATGCGAGAAGGTAGCATTGTATGGTGGCTTGAGGGCTTTGCCGAATATATGCACTATAAGGAAAATTACTTTGCCGCACTGTCTCTCGGTAAAGACAAAACGTACTCGCTGCAGGAGGTATTTACCACAAATTACAGTGACGGCTTAAACCGAGTTTATCGCTGGGGATACCTAGGCGTGCGCTTTATGTTAGAAAAACACCCGCAAGAAACAACAGAGTTGCTCGGTTACGCTCGTAATGGTGAATACAAACAATGGGTTGCACGTCTAAACGACTTTGGACCAATATACGATCAAGAGTTCCAGTTATGGCTAGACGAAGTAACGAAAGATATTAATGATAGCGATATTTCCAAACCTAAACTTCAAGAAAAACCCAAGCTACTGGCTTTAAATAGTAGCGTTGCTGTAGAAGGCGAGAAACTTTCTGAAAAATTATTCTACATTGAAGTACCTAATGGATTAACGAATGTCGATATATCAATATCAGGTAATGGGGATGCCGATTTGTATGCTTGTTACGACAAAATTTGTCATTATCATGATTACGAATGGACTAACTTTACACAAGGTAGCAATGAACGTATTTCGATACCAAAAGGTGGTGATGGTTTCATTCCTGCTGGTAGCTATTACATCAGTATTAGTGGCCGTGAAGCATTTGATGTCGAACTGCAAGCGTCTTCCCACTGAGCTGAGTAAAAACGCTTGCCGTTAACTCCAACAACAAAGCAGAGGTTCCGCCTCTGCTTTGTTATATAAGCAGATTCAACAATACATCAAGTATTTGCAGGAGACCCGACAGGTCAGAAGCCAGTAACAGTTAATACTTTCTAACATATCCGATACCTTGTGAGAACTATTGGCAGCCGCCAGTGAATATTGCTGAATCGCCGATTGAGTCATCCCAAAAACTTCGCCAATATTTGGATCATAAAAATTAATTTTACCTTTTCTTCACATAGGCATCGCTATCGCATGTGAACCACTAGACACATAATAATAGTGCCCTTCTTTAAGAGAAGAGTGGCTTTGTTGCGTAATTAAATTTAAAGATAGAACAACCCCGTTTCGCGTATT
>NZ_JBFSUD010000144.1:0-5340 GCF_041467175.1 Vibrio sp. 10N.247.310.24 | reverse complement strand
AAACTCACTCTACCTTTTACCCAGAAATCAAGCTCATCTAAGCGGAGAAGAGCCCCTATAGTTATCTCTGAATTGTCAATTTAGGGGAAGCTGTAACTCATTTATGCCCCAAAATTGGTTAGATTAAATACTCTACTCATTCCGGGGGCGTGCGTTTTCCCTATCAAATCTAATCCGAACAATGAGGTTGGGGCTATACTCACTTCGGTCGTGTGTAGGTTGACAATCGTATACTTAGAATCCGCCTCAGTTATACGGTGCGTATTCCGACAACATCCACTATTGAATTCAGTACAAATGAATATGCTTTATCTTCCCCTAACTCTTCTACAAGCTCTTTATAAATTGCCTTTTTGAGTATTGGATTATGCTCGTTTTCATAGCTATCCATAAGTTGGCGTATTGCATCTATTCTTTCTAGTCGCTGTTCTACAAGGTCCATTCTATTTAATTCAATGACTTTCTCCGTCAACTTCCCTCTGTTTTGACCTGGCTTTCCAAATACGTAGGGGCCCGCAGCATATAGGTGGTCACTCGGTTCATCATTAAACGGGTTTAAAAATGGCAGATTTTGGTCGTATTCGTCACTTTTATTCATGTTGCAAACAGGGCATGCAAGCCCTAAATTTTGCCATTCGAACGTTAAATCTGGGTACTTATCTTTAGCCTTAGGTTTAATATGTTCTATATGCTCATATGATACGTGACTCACTTTACTCTCACAGTACATGCATTTATTTTTAGCTTCCTGCTTGAGAAGACCTTTCACATCTGAATGGTTATAACGATTTGAAACAGATGAAGGAACCTTTTCATCGCGCTGAATAAAACCAAGTAATTCATTGGTCCAGTTTGTAGCATTGTCTACCAGAACTTGTGGCTTAGACCCCTTATTAAGCTTTATCATTTAGACTCTCCACAACTAGAGTGATTGCTTTGGGCATAAATTCTTGCAGTTCTTTCTCTTCTAGTTCCTGTCTCATTCGTTGAAACAAGCCCTCATCGACGCCTTGTTCAGAGTATTTTTTTACAACTTCTTTTATTTCATCTTCGACCCAAACAGGCACTGTTACAGGAACCCCAAGAACCTCTCTTAAAACTTTTGCCGCATTGCCACTTTTATCAATCATGTCAAGCTTTCGAGAAAATACCCGATTTTCATTATTGTATGCAAGAGCGTACACTTGGGATTTTTTAGAAGATCCAATAATAAATGGACTATGAGTAGCAATAACGAATTGGGCCTTAGGAAAAGCTTTGCTTAAATTTGGAATTAACTCTCTTTGCATGGAAGGGTGTAAGTGATTTTCTGGCTCGTCGATCGTGATTACAAAGTTCTCTTTATTTTGAGAAAACATGTATATTTGCCACGCTACACCAATTATTGATGCCACACCACCTGAAGCAGCATCAATAGAAAACTCACCAGACTCCGTTACTAAAACCACTTCTGGGATTCTTATTTCTAAGTGTTTAAACCCTAAGGTTGCAGGTAACATTATTTTCAAGATTTCCTGAAACCCTTCGAATAATTCTGCATATTCCTTATTGGCAACGACATGACTATTGCCGTACCCGAAGGTAGCAAGCCCAATTAGAGACTCTTTAAGTAAATAATTCGGACTTATATTTTTAAGCCATTCACCCGTATTGTTGAATTTATCGACAACGTTAGCATTATACTCATTAAAGTAATCTTCTTTTTTCTTAGGCTTAGTTGGAATTGACTCAACTTCTTTATAGCTAAACACTGGTCTATGAGAAGGTACGTGCATTCCTTGAATAGGCTGTTGCTCAGAGAAATTTAAATCGTAAGTTGAACCAGCTTCCTTAGGAACCGAAACTTTAGATACGCTTAAGTTTGAATATTGTACCTTGCCGATTTCAATCCATGATTCTTGTTCTTCCTCTTTAGAAAAAAAAGAATCCCATTTGCCGGTTAAAAAACGCATTAGGCCAGATTCTTGATCTTTGGCTGGAGTAGAAAGTAAACGAGTATTCCACCCAAAAGTCTTGCCTAAAACGCCAAGGATCGTCGTTTTTCCGGCACCATTTGAGCCTGTAATGATTGTTACTTTTTCATCAAGATCTATTTCTATTCTTTCGAATTGACGCCAATGGTTTATTTCTACTTTCTTAAACATTACTACTGATTTCCATCTAGAGAGATAATAGCTTATTAAACAGCATTCTGTTTATCACGCAGAGTGCTTGCCTCGCTTATCCTCTTACTATACTCCAGAAATCGCTTTTTAATCAATTAGTTGGATGGCATCAAGTGCGCAATTTTGAGTACTTTCTTCTGGCAAAAGCGAGCATTGCGCTTAACGCTGTGCTCGATTATCTTATGCCTACCAAAATTTACTCTTAGATTCATAGAGATAGAAAAATTGACCTGGGATAACCGTGTGCGTATTTCGGTGATTGCGAACGCTTGTTACCGATGTTTTTCAAGCTATCTACAAGCGAAAAAGAAGAGATGACAATGGTATTACAAGGCAAATGTATTGTTCATAACTAGCGCAATTAAGTTAGTGTGACATTTAACGCTAAATGTGCGTGTCATATTTGTACTTTCTAAGCGACTTTCGATACAAAAAGTTATCCGTATATTTCTAATTTAGGTGATTACTCTAAGAAGGTTCTGTCCAATTCCGTGCTAGCAGGTACCAGGATATTCCGTGATTGTTAAGTTCGATGAAGGGATAAAACCTTCAAATCAACCTAAGTATGTTTTGAAAATGTGATTAAAAAGGCTGAATCAATAAACTGATCAGCCTCTATCGATTTATTCCATTAAAGGTAACGGCTTCTTAAATGATCTTTGAAGTATTGCGCATTCAAGGTTTCACCCGTTGCGCCTTTCACCAAATCATCGGTGCTCAGCAGGCTGCCCTTGCTCCAAATATTCGATTCTAACCAAGTGAAGATAGGTGATAGATCACCACTTTCAATCACAGAGTTCACATCCACCGTTTTCTTCATTGAAGCCATGAACTGAGCCGCGTACATCGCACCTAGTGTGTAAGAAGGGAAGTAACCGAATGCGCCGTCTGTCCAGTGGATGTCTTGCATACAGCCGTTAGTGAAGTTGCCTTGAGTGCTTAAACCAAGGTATGACTGCATCTTAGTGTTCCAAAGTTCAGGGACATCGGTGTGTTTGATTTTGCCGTTGATCAAGTCACGCTCAATCTCGTAGCGCAAGATAACGTGTGCAGGGTAGGTGAGCTCATCAGCATCCACACGGATGAAATCTTTCTTCACGCGAGTGTAGATCTTCTGGAAGTTCTCTTTTTCAAACTCTGAGCCAGAGAATTGCTGCCCCGCCAAGTTTGCTAAGTGTCCAATGAACGGGTCACTGCGGCCGACTTGCATCTCGAAGAACAGAGATTGAGATTCGTGGATACCCATAGAGCGCGCTTCGCCCGCCGGTTGGCCTGCTAGGTGTTTTGGTAAGCCTTGTTCGTAACGCGCGTGCCCTGTTTCATGCACTATACCCATTAAGCTTTGAACGAACTCCGCTTCGTCGTATCGGGTTGTGATACGCACGTCTGAAGGCACGCCGCCACAGAATGGGTGAACACTTTCATCCAATCGGCCGTGTTCAAAATCGAACTGAAGCAGCTTCATCACTTCTAAACCAAGCGCTTTCTGTTTCTCGGTCGAATAGATGCCAGATGGCGCATTAAATTGCTCGCTCGATTGTTTTTCGATCACTTCATCAATCAGGTTTGGCAGCCATGTCTTAACGTCGGCAAACAAGACATCAAGTGAAGCAGAGCTGGTGCCCGGTTCATAGATATCTAGCATTGCATCATAAGGCGTTAGATTCGCCGAGTCGGCGCGGATCTGAGCTTCTTCGCGAGAGAGTTCAACCACTTCACGCCAGTTCTTTTCGAATCCAACCCAGTCGTTGTTACCACGTTGGCTGCGCCATGCATGTTCACACTTTGAGCCAGCTAGAGATTTGGCTTCAACCAGCTTTTCTGGGAGTAGATTGGCTTGTTGCCATTGGCGTTTAATTTCGCGCAGAGACGATTGTTGTTCGCTATTTAGCGCTTCGTTTTCAGCGTCTTCAATCCAGTCACCAAGCTGTGGTTGCGTCATTAATCCGTGAATATGAACCGAAAGCTCGGCCATTGCTTCACTACGAGCTTGGTTACCACCGGCAGGCATCATTGAAGCTTGGTCCCAACCACAAATCGAGGCTAGGTGTTGAAAGCGTGAACATTTTTGAGAGTGTTCGACTAGTTTTTTGAATGCGCTCATTTGACTACTCTTAATTTGGTTTCTGTAAATGATCCTTAGGACAGCATCAGCGTTAAGGTTAATCTCTCATGTACTTTGATTATGGCTCTACTTTTAAAAGACGCTGACCTTCGGAGTTGAAGATATAGCGAGAAAAGCATGAGGCGGTACGATGCCTTGAATTTACTATTTCTTAACAAATTAAACTGTTCCATTGTGCACAAAATCAGTGAGTTGTATAGCTGGTGGCAATTGTTGCTTGCGAATTGTTCAGATACACGGTATTGATGATAGATCGCTGAACAACAATGACAATGATATGGATATTTTGAACTTTGAGGCATTTTTAATTGCCATTACTATTTTAACGCTAACGCCGGGTTTAGATACGGCTTTGGTGATTCGCAATACGAGCCGTTCTGGCTTATCTGACGGCGTGATGACCAGCTTTGGTATTTGTAGCGGCTTGTATGTACACGCGTTTTTCTCTGCTGTGGGTATTTCTGCAATCCTCGCCCAGTCAGCTGAACTCTTTCAAGCCGTTAAGATGGTGGGTGCGGTTTACCTCATCTGGCTTGGCTTAAGCAGTTTACGAGCTTTGATGAAAAACGGTGGCGGTTTGAAGGTGGGTGAACAAGCTCAGCAAGCATACAGTGCTAAGCGTTCTCTACGCGAAGGCTTTCTGTCTAACGTTCTTAACCCAAAAACGGCAGTTTTCTA
Organism: Vibrio sp. 10N.247.310.24; assembly: GCF_041467175.1. Classification (NCBI taxonomy): domain Bacteria; kingdom Pseudomonadati; phylum Pseudomonadota; class Gammaproteobacteria; order Vibrionales; family Vibrionaceae; genus Vibrio; species Vibrio sp. 10N.247.310.24. The sequence continues at coordinate 372 of NZ_JBFSUD010000144.1, read as the reverse complement.
TTTGGCCTTTTTACCTCAATTCGTAAACCCTGAAGGATCACCATTATTGCAATCTATGTTGATGGCTTCGGTGCACTTTATGATTGCGATGGTGTGGCAATGCGGTTTGGCAGGGGCACTTAACTCGGCTAAAAACTTGCTTAAGAATGCGAGCTTTATGAAGTGGATGGAAGGCGTGACGGGCATGGTGCTGGTGGGGCTGGGTGTGAAGCTTTTAATGGAAGAACCTAGCTAAGTCATAGTGACTTAGTTTATTGGAATCTAAATCACTGGCACATAGCCATTAGTTTTATAATAAAACGCCCGCACATTATTGCGTAATGCCGATCGTTTAAGAAGACTTGAACGATCTTGCAGTTAGCAGATAATCCC
>NZ_JBFSUD010000143.1:0-5414 GCF_041467175.1 Vibrio sp. 10N.247.310.24 | reverse complement strand
CAGCTCGGAAGGATCCTTCAACCGATCACTTTGGCTTTAACTGATCGGCATTACTGAATATTCAGGCTCTTTTTTGTTTCTAGCAATCTACTTCAAGTCGAGTTATACCAATCACAGTAAGTAAGTGTTCAAAAATAGCGTAGGAAAAAAGCTTGAGAACAAGGCTGCATTTTTCGATAAGTAGTTATTCTACAATCAAAAATTCTAACGAAGTTATCGAGATTTTTAACAAGCTAGGGTGACCAGTTAGTTACTACGATTGGTATAATTTTGGTAGACACATTACCTCTCTAATGCTGTTCGTCTACGGAACTTAATCAACTCAGGCTTTTTCACCACCAGATAAACAGCGGTTGCTGACAACGCGAAGCCTATTGCGCCATAAATGTCGAATGACTCTCCAAAAATGAGCCACGCTTGAATGGCTGTTGTGGGTGGAACTAAGTAAAACACCGATGCCACACTTGAAGAAGCGCCATGCTCTACCATGTAAAGCAGCAATAGAATAGCAATGCACGATAAAACAATCACTAGCCAAGCCAGAGTCAACGTGAACTCAATAGTCCAGTTCACCTGCATAGTTTCGTAGCGCATTGCAAAAGGTAAGAACAATGCTGCTGCTGCCAAGTACTGCACCATCGCGCCACCGACCATATCTGTACCCTGACAAAAGCGCTTCTGATACAAAGTACCGACCGTGATGCCAACCAAAGAAACCAAACACAACAAAGTTGCCGTGACTTTTTGGTCGTCTGACTGCCACTCAATATTGCCCATCAGCACCAAGCTAATACCTGCGAAACCAAGAGCTAAACCTAACCATTGTGCGAAGTTAAAACGCTGCGAGGTACAGCTGATCATAATCAATGCCGTCAGAATCGGTTGTAAGCCAACCAGTAGAGAACTCAACCCAGCGGGCATGCCCATATCAATCGCGAGATAAGTGCCACCAAGGTAGAAACCATGAATCAAAATTCCGACCACACAAGCATGAAAGAATGCGCGACCACGAGGAATACGACGTTTAAGAATGGCAATCAAAACCAAGAACAGCGCCACGTTGGCTACCATCCTAAGTGAAAGTAACGTTGCGGGTTCAGCGTATTCAACACCAAGACGGGCGCCAACAAAGCCTGACGACCACAATAGTACAAACACAAACGGAATCATTTTAATCAGCATTACAAACCTCTGGTCAACTCTTCATCAATGCTGTTACCTTAGTTGGGTACAGATAACTAATAAAGATACAGATATAACACTTTAAATGGTTACAGATTAAGTGTGAGTAACAAGGGGAAAACGTGGAAGCAGAACTCAGCGGCAATAAATATCTCGCGATAGAACAACATATTAAGGCTCAAATCGATAAAGGGCTCTTTCACCCAGACGACCGCTTGCCTTCCATTCGTCAACTCAGTGAACAACTCGGTGTGAGCAAAAACACCGTGATTCGCGCTTATCAAGAACTGGAAGCGACGGGCTGGGTTTATTCTGTGCCTAAATCAGGCTATCGTGTGAAAACACCGAACACCACCATCTGGGATGCACCGAGCCAGCCTCAAAAAGTCGACCTCTTGTCGGTCACCAAATCTGTACTCTCCCGTCCGAAAGGTCGCTTGAAACTGCTTGCTGGTTCTGCACACCCGAACATTAATAACCCTGCCATTCGTAGCTTGTACGCCGAAATCGGTCGCCATAGCCGTTTGCAAACTCAGCTTCCCGGTTATTACCAATTACCTCCCGGTGATGATCAATTAGTAAAGCAGCTGTTAAAGATCACCCATGATCTAGGTGTTCCCGCGGGATCTAATGAAATTGCAATTACACATGGTGCTCAACAGGCGATCAGTCTGGCTTTACGTGCATTAACCAAACCGGGAGACATCGTGGCGGTCGAGTCGCCCTGTTACTTCGGCAATCTGCTTTTACTTGAATCGCTTGGCTTGCAAGCACTAGAAATTCCAAGCAGTGTTAGCCACGGCATTGATATTCCATCACTACAAAGTTCGTTGAACAAATGGGAAGTAAAAACCTTACTGCTAACACCAAACTTTACCAATCCAACGGGTTCACGAATGCCATTGGCTAACCGAAAGGCATTACTGGATATCTCCAGATCTTTACCGATTATCGAAGACGATGTATTCGGTAGCTTGGCATTCGATACACCCATTGCCAGCCTCAAAGAGCTTGATAACCAAGATCGAGTCATTTACGTCAACTCTTTGTCCAAGACCTTAGATTCTCGCTTGCGTATTGGCTGGTTACTCTCAGGCCGTTACCAAGCTCAAGTTGAAAAATACCTGTTATGCGACAACATGGGCAGCTCCAATTTAATGCAATCAGCGGTTGGGCACTTCCTCACTACGGGGAAGTATCGAAGTCATTTGTCTAAGATGAAGCGACTCTACCAAGTCAATCAAAAGCAATTCCAAAGCCTGTTAATACAAGCGCTTGATGGCTATGAACACCTTGTTGGCCGCTACCATCTGTCAAAGCCTGAGGGATCTTTTCTAAACTGGATCACGTTACCTGAATCTGTCGATAGCTACGCGATTTATCAAGATTGTTTGAAGCACAAATTGGGAATATTACCTGGCACAGTATTTGGGACAAACGATCAATATAAACACTGCTTGCGCTTCACGGTAGCGAATATCGAAGAGAGTAAAGAGTGGAAAGAAGGGGTTGTGACACTAGCGAAAATAATCGCGAAACATACTTCTTTCTAATCGAATATTTCTGACTGCTAGATCATTCAACAATGAATAAACGTTAACTAAAACAACCAATACAATCACCAAGAAAATGCGTCAAACGCTCACAGATAATACTCCGAAATACCTTTGTAAGTTTTTTAGAAAAATTCAAAAATAATTAGGATTTAACCCCTAACTTTACTGAGTATTTTGTTAGTCTTGGAAACAATTATTTACAATCCAAACAAAAATTAATTGGATCGCTAGAGGTTGTTTTTTTGAATATGAAATTATTCGGCAGTTCCCTAATCCTTTCGGGAACTGCATTAGGGGCTGGCATGCTTGCTATTCCCATGGTGTTGGCCCAGTTTGGCTTCATGATCAGCTCAGTGCTGATGCTACTCATCTTTATCGGCACCACCTACTCTGCACTCCTACTGGCAGAAGCGTGTACCAAAACGAAAGACAACAGTGGCATGAGCAGTGTTGCTTACCTCACTCTGGGCAGCAAAGGTAAACACTTTATCAATGCACTCTTTTATCTGCTGCTGGTATGCATGCTGATCGCCTATATCTTGGGTGTTGGCGACATCATTCATAAGCTACTGCTCGACGTCGGCGTAGACATCTCTGCATCCGCTGCTTATACCGTTTTCAGCCTATTGATGGGTGTGATTGTAGTCGCGGGTAAGTCTTATATCGATAAATTAAACCGTGGTCTATTCATCATGATGGTGGTAATGCTGTTTATTGTAATTGCCTCTCTGTTTAGCAATATCCGTCTAGATTACCTAACTCAAACTAGCCAATACACGGCCAATGACGTGGTGCAGTACAGCGCGGTTATCTTTACCAGTTTTGCCTCTATGGTGGTGATCCCGTCACTGGTTATCTACAACCGCGAAGCGACTCAAAAGCAGATCCGCAATATGATTCTGCTAGGCTCAGTGATACCACTAATCTGCTACCTAACTTGGTTGTTCGCGATTATCGGTAACCTTGGTACAGACGCGATCAGCCAGTTCCACAACATTTCAGAACTGATCTCAGCATTTAGCGGTCAATCTGCTTGGTTGAAGGTAGTTATTGCGCTGTTCTCAGCACTGGCACTGGTGACCTCTTTCCTTGGTGTATCCATGGCGCTGTATGACCAAAACAAAGACGCAGTCACCAACAACAAAGCATTAGCTTATGCTCTGACCTTTGTATTGCCTTTGGTATTAGCAGAGCTGTTCGCAAGCCAGTTCGTGAGCATGTTGGACTATGCAGGCATGGTGTTGGTGTTCCTAGCTATTTGGGGACCACTCGCAATGGTGGTTAAGGTTCGTAGGCCTGACTTCCCTCACCTTCAAACCGAAGGCAGCTATACAGCAGCCGGTGGCGATACGGCACTGATGGCAACATTCGGTTTTGGGGCTTTGATTTTCGTATCTTGGTTTATGGGATAAATCCCAATTGAATACACTATCTGCTGCCATTTAAACGACAGCAGATACAAAAAGCCCGTTAGTCTTACTCGAATTAGCGATCGCAACTAATTAACAGTAGGGCTAACGGGCTTTCTTATTTTCTGATTACCATAGCCAAAAACTAAAAGTGCTTACTTGGTCAAATTGCCAAGCAATTGCTCACACTGTGCTTTTAGCGATTTAAGCTCATCTTCATTCATCTTAGAAAGACATAGCATTTCTACTGGCACAGTTTGCGCTTGCTCTTTGAGCTCTACCCCTGCAGGCGTCAGTGTAATAACTCGAACTCGTTCATCTTCAGCACTGCGAGTTCTAAGCACGTAACCTTTCGTTTCCAAGCGCTTAAGTAAAGGCGTCAACGTACCTGAATCCAAATGCGTTTTTGCGCCTAGGGCTTTGACATTTATCTCTTTTTCTTCCCACAGCACCATCATCACAATGTACTGCAAGTAAGTAAGGTCAAGCGCTTTCAGTAAAGGTTGATACGCTCTACTCATTGCATTCGATGCACTATACAGCGCAAAACACACCTGATTATCCAGTTTTAGATAGTCATCTTGGTCGCTCATGATCACCTCACCAATAAATTAAATTGTGCACAATATACTTGCGCGCTCGAATTTTATCAATTAAGCTAGCTTTAAAATTAAGTTGCACACAATCTAATTTTGCACAACTCAAGCAAGGACTAAGACAATGACAACACTCTACACAACTTCTGCTACAGCTACTGCAGGTCGTAACGGCCAAGTTTCTACTGATGACAACCTGCTTTCAGTGGCGTTGAGCTATCCTAAAGAGATGGGCGGAACAGGTGAAGCGACAAACCCTGAGCAACTGTTTGCTGCGGGCTACTCTGCGTGTTTCTCAAATGCTCTACTTCATGTAGCTAAAGAGATGAAAATCAAAATCGCATCGGCGCCAACAACTGCAACAGTCGGTATCGGACCAAATGAAAACGGCGGCTTTGCTTTAACTGTTGCTCTATCGATTGAACTGGATCTAGAGCAAGAACAAGCTGTGACGCTTGTGAAAACGGCGCACCAAGTTTGCCCTTACTCAAACGCGGTTCGTGGCAACATTGATGTGAAATTGTCGGTTAACGGACAAGCGCTTTAGCCGCTTCATCCCCCCCCTCCAAAAAAAGAAAAAAAAAGTACCCCGCAAAAAAAATGTCCCGCACTAGGCGGTAATGCCGATCAGTTAAAGCCAAAGTGATCGGTTGAAGGATCCTTCCGAGCTG
>NZ_JBFSUD010000142.1:0-5747 GCF_041467175.1 Vibrio sp. 10N.247.310.24 | reverse complement strand
AAATACGCGAAACGGGGTTGTTCTATCTTTAAATTTAATTACGCAACAAAGCCCTTTTTTGGTTTCTTAATCAATTCAAGAAATTATCAACAGAAGAACTAATAGCACTTATCAGATAAGCAAGAAGCTAGGTATTTCCGTTTGCCATGGTGATCACGCGTTTCAAAGTCCATCTCAACAACAATGGAATACAGTCTTGTCCTTGATTCTCACAATGAGACACGATCGCTAAAGCCAGGTCTGGTTTTGCGTGTTTCTTGAGAACTTTAGCCACAACTTTTTTCGCTGGAATAGGGTGATCATAAGGAATCTTAACCATGTCTCTGAAAAAGTTCTCAAACCCATTCATGTACAAGTAGTGCTCGATGTCTCTATCAGGCAGTTCTGTGAGGCGATGTCGTTCTTGATCATTACCAAGTTTAGATAGCACAGTCGCCGCATATTTTTTTCCGGCTGCATCACCATCAGTTACTACATGCCAATCGATACCAAACTCTTGCGCTACTTTAATGAGCGCTTTAAGACCAGACTGCGCGAACTCAATAATTTGAACGCCTTCCGCAGCAAGGTTATACCCACATTGGTTGGCTAACTCGTTAAACAACCAGACTTCGGTTTCACCTTCTACTAACAACCAGCAGCGAGCGTACAGAGCGCCGGACCGGTGAAAACGAATATGAAAACCAATTCGACGAAGTTCATCTTTGCTGAAGTGGTTCACATTGAGTTGGTTGGCAATGGTTTTATCTGACTGACGTACTAAACGACGAATCGATTGAAGCGGCACAGCAGCAAGTAGATCGCCACTGTTGGTGGTCAGGATTTTTTGCATGGGCAGCTTTTGCATCAAGCTCCAAGCCCTTGCCAAGTGCGTTGGGTGCAATCGACCTTCTGGATCTTCAAGGATCAAAAGAGGGCGAGCACATCTTCTTAAGTCATTTGGCCCTTTTGCTTGCAAATAGGCATTAAGCAACCCCATGAATAATAAGCGAGTTTGTTTGTTTTTGGTCTCTTCGACCAATTGATGAATGCTCTTGTCGTTCGCACCAGCTGAGTAAAGTAACCCATCACGCGGTTTTCTCGGATTTTTACGTGAGACACTCTTAAATGAGAAGTAGTGTTCTATTAAGCTTTGCATCGACTCAAGACTACTGCGCATTTCACCTTTATTAACATGTCCGGGTATTGCCATAAGGCGACGGCAGGTGTTGTCGATGCGCTTTTCTATCCTTGCCTGACGCCCATTTCCGTTATTGCCGTTTCCATTGCTGCCATTACCATTGGTTGTTTGACTCTGGCCGTTACTATTTCCGTTCACATTATTAGCGTGACCGTTGCTAGCATGAACATTGGCTGGTAGGTGAGCATTATGGTTAAGTGAGTTGCCGTTGAAAGGGCGATCGAAGTGTCTTGCATCTCTTAAACGAATTACAGGGTGTAACGTCATTAATTCTTGAGCGAGCTTTTCTGAGTGATGAAGCTTGAGAGGGTTTCCGTCCAACCCCAAAAATGCATAGTGTGTTGTCGTTTCATACTGTTCTAACGTGGCACTGATTCGATAATAGATACGAAAAACACCAAACTCGTCTTGAACCCACACCGGCTTGAGTTTGCGATAACGTCCTGCATTTAGCTCACTTTTATCGTTGGCTTTTAACGCGAGAACAATTTGAAGGTGTTGAGACTGTGGATGTGAAACTGAGTAATCGACATGGAAATCGGTCATTTCGAAGTGATATGGAACTCCGTCTGAAGGGAGAACGACGGAAAGGGCATCCAATAATGAAGACTTACCCCAAGTATTTTCACCAATAAGCGTGGTTAGCTCATCAAACGCAAGAGACATGCGCTTAATACCTCGAAAGCCAGAAATCTCGATTCTTTCTAGTTGCATAGGCTTACTCCTAACGGAAGGCTCTGCTAATTGTTTGAAAGCTAACAGATATCTTTAATCATAATCGAAAAACACAAATCTGGTATGCTCACCTGTCACAAAACCCGTTGTTTATTTATACGGTGCAAAATGAGATTTTCGATCTATCTCGAGTATTTTTTTGCAGTGCAGTTTCATAAAATTCACGATTCTGTCATGATTCTCGACCTAGTATGAAGGGACAAAGAGAGAAGAAAATATGACTAAAAAGAATAAGCCGACAAAAATAGTGTTGGCACACATCAACGACACCCACTCATACTTTGAACCAACCTCGTTACAGCTATCACTTAAAATGAACAACCACATCATTGAACCTTATGTCAGTACTGGTGGCTTTGCTCGAATTTCAACACGCTTCAAACAAATAGAACAAGATGCCCAGCGTCAGAAGGTTGGAACCCTGTTCCTGCATGCTGGTGACTGCTTCCAGGGCACTTTGTACTTTTCTTTATTCAAGGGAAAAGCCAACGCCGATTTGTTGAACGCCCTTAATATAGATGCCATGACGCTCGGCAATCACGAGCTAGACATGGGTAATGAGCCCGTTGCGATTTTCGCTAAAAGAATCAAATTCCCACTGTTGGCCGGTAACTGGAATCTATCGAATGAGGATATCAATAAAACTCATACCTTAGCGGACAACGAAATTGTTAAGCCTTATCTGACTGCAACGCGAAGTGCTTCTTTTATAACGAAAGAGTTTGATAGCGAGAAGGTTGCAATATTCGGCTTAAGCATCGACAAGATGGCAGGCATTGCTAATCCAGATATCGATACACCATTTGAAAATGCTTTAGAAACAGCAAAAGCGACCATTGAGCAGATTCATAAAGCTGGTATCAACAAGATTGTGTTACTTAGCCATCTTGGTTACGAAGCTGATTTAGAGTTAGCAGCCAACGTAACAGGTATTGGCGTCATTGTTGGTGGCCATAGTCATCGCTTACAAGGTGATTTCTCTGATATTGGCTTAGTCAAAGACGATGACTACGGTGTGAAAGTCGGTGACACCTATGTTGTGCAAGCGGGTTTCCACGCCATGAGCTTAGGACACTGCGAAATCGAGTTCGATGCTGAAGGCAAAGTGACTCACTTTAACGGTAAAAACGAACTGCTGTTAGGCCGTCGACTGTTTATAGATGCAAAGCTAAGTGAAGTAGGGCAAGACGACGCTCATGATATGGCGTGTGAGTTTTTGAATAATCACCCTAATATTGCAGTGTGTAAGAAAGATCCTGAGCTGCAGAGCATTCTGACGGATAAATACCAGCCGAGAGTTCGAAAGCTTCAGCAACAAGTGATTGCTCATGCAGACACAACACTGCGCCATATTCGGATCCCGGATGAGAAAGGTCCAAGTCAGCTTGCGCCCTTGGTTGCTCAATCATTTCACTACCTAATGAACAAAAAAGGGCATCAGGTTGAATTTGCGATTCACAACTCTGGTGGAGTGCGAAATTCACTCAATAGTGGTGATGTATCCGTTGCCGATATTGCCGGAAAACTACTACCGTTTGCCGTACCCATTGGTGTGTATGACGTAAAAGGTGAAACGATCGCAGGCATGCTCGAAGGGGCAATTAACAACGCGCTCGATAATGGTGTTGTGGGCACGGGTTCAGGTAGCTTTCCTTATACTCATAACTTGAGATTTTGTTATCACAAAGAAGCACCCTTAGGACATAGGATTCATCATCTAGAAATACACTCTGAAACATCCGGTTGGCAGCCTGTGTCTCGCGACCGAATTTACCGAGGCGCGTCGTCAGCCTACACCATGAAAGGAAAAGAGGGCTATAACGCCGTCTTAGATATGATAGGTGATGGCGTGGTGACGACCGATTCTATGGCAGACTGTTTTATTGAGTTCTTGCAAGAATACCCAGAATCTCTTAAACACAATGAACCGCTGAATTGCATGGAGTGTTTTAGATAGCCAGCGTCAATGCTTGCACTTAACATTATTAGTTCTAGCTGTTTATAAATTTGGCATTGTTTATGCTTTATTCCTGCAGGTCACACTTCTTGTGGAGATAAGCATGGATAAGAAAGATTGGTTAGATGCAGTAGCGGTGGTTGGTTGGGTATCGGTTTGGTCTGCGTTAGTGTATTTGATACCGACTGCAGGATTGTAATTTACGCAAGATAGTAATTTACGCAGAATTATTACTTGATCGTTTTGCAGTGTAACTACGCAGTGCCATCGTGAATTTGGTTAGCGGATTTATTCTTAGAATCAATTCGAGTATCTATTTGACAGGGTGGCATCAATAAGAAAGGAGCATTTGCTCCTTTTTTGTATTTCTAGTGCAAATTTTAATAGACGAAACACAAATAGGGGAATATTATCCACGCGTTTGGGGAGTAGTTAGCGCAAGTTTACATGTCGTCATCTCGTTAGGCTAAGAGCCTATCCGGTATGTAAAGGTGAAATCCCATATTTCACTTCAACGAGACCAACGCAATCACAATCAAGATCCGTCGTGGAACTTGATATGTTTTGTTTGCGGAAGGTCTTTGTAAAGTTCTTCCGCCCGGAGGAATAATGAACTCAACTCAATCTCTATTATCTACAAATAGTGAATCCTTTTTTTCATCGCCAATCATGACGACTTATGCGGGTTTTTTCCTGCTAACAGTGATTCTCGTCTCTATTGATATCTATCAGACTCGTGGTGGGAACGTCACAATTAAAAAAGCGGCAATCTGGAGCGTTTTTTGGTTTGTACTTGCATTTTTGTTTGCTGGTTCTATTTACTTATTCTGGGACATTTATGCACCAAATAGTGACTACACAGCGCAAAAAGCAACCGTGTCATTCATTACGGGTTACTTGCTAGAAAAATCACTCAGTGTAGACAACCTATTTGTTTTCGCGATGATCTTTGCTCAATACCAAGTTCCTGAGCATCTAAGACCACGTGCGCTTCTTTGGGGCGTAATTGGTGCATTGGTACTTCGTGCAATTATGATCGCACTAGGCGCACAGCTATTGGCGGAATACCACTGGGTACTTTACGTGTTCGCTGCGTTCTTGATTGGTACTGGTATTAAACTGGCGTTAGACAAGGGCGAAGAGGAAAGCGTGAATACACTGCCTGAAAAGCTACTTCGTAAAGTGATGCCGGTAACCGAAGATTTCCATGGCCCTGCATTAATGGTTAAACAGGGTGCTAAATGGGCATTCACTCCAATGATGTTGGTGATCGGTGCGATTGCAGTTATGGATGTGATGTTTGCATTGGATTCTATTCCTGCGATCTTTGCGGTAACACAAGAACCTTTCTTAGTACTTGCTGCAAACGTATTTGCGTTACTTGGTCTCCGTTCTTTGTACTTTGTACTGCAAGGCATGATGGATAAGTTCATTTACTTGAAGCCTGCGCTGGCATTCATCATGGTCTTTATTGGTGTAAAAATGCTACTGGTTGATAGCGAATGGGCTATACCGACGTATTGGTCGTTGGCGGTGCTGATTTCTACCATGACGGTTGCGGTTATAGCGTCGATTTATGCTAAGAAGCCAGACATTGAACAAGTGAATTAGAAACAAATATAACTTATCGAAAAGTTTATAATCGGTATGTGGTCGATGAAGTGGAAAAATTATTTATGTAAAATTTCTGTGACATTGGCCACTATGATTTGAAGGGTGTTTGTACTAAATGCATGATTTTAACGCCATTGTGAATTTATAGTCACCATTTGTGAATATGTATTTTCATGCGTTGTTAATGGTTTGTTTTATTAGAAAAACGGCTCTTCTCCGCTTAGATGAGCTTGATTTCTGGGTAAAAGGTAGAGTGAGTTT
>NZ_JBFSUD010000141.1:0-5774 GCF_041467175.1 Vibrio sp. 10N.247.310.24 | reverse complement strand
AGAGAAGCTGCTTAATAAGCAAGCAAATGATGACAACTACCTTGAAAAACACCGTAAAGGTGAGTTGATATTTCCATATAACCCACGCTCAGTTGGCCGAGGCTTCGTTGAAGTGTGTCAAAAGGTTGGGATTGATAACCTGCGCTATCATGACCTACGCCGTGAAGGTGCAAGCCGTTTGTTCGAGAAAGGCTTTACGATTGAGGAAGTTGCACAAGTAACTGGGCATAGGAACCTAAATACCTTGTGGCAGGTTTATACCCAGCTGTTCCCACATAAATTGCATGACAAATCGATAATTAAGTAGGCTAAGTAAATGGAAGAGTTAAATAATTCCGATGAATTCTATGACGAGATAGCATTTTTTGAACAACTATTGCTCGATTACGACGTGGAACAAGACAAATATAAACGAATGGTTTTGGCAAGAGAAATTGCGCTGATCGAACGACTAAATGGCTTTCAATTCAGAGAACTGATTTCCTCAGATGATCAAAGGCAACATATTAAAGCTAAGATACTAGAGGAGTTACTTGAACTTACGATACCTAAAAATGACGATGACATTAGAATTGGGTATGGTGGGAGCAAACCGAGAAATAGAGTTCGTGCTGATAGAAAGGCAATCATTCTTCTGGGGTTGCCAGCCTCTGGGAAGTCTACTGTGGCTCAAGTTATGTCTGATATGCAAGGCGCATATATTATCGACTCTGACTTTGCTAAACGAAAGTTTCCAGAGCTTACATTTCCAAATGGGGCCTTTTGGACTCACGACGAATCAGATGGCTTAGTTTATTCAGAAGGTGATGGTGTGTTTGCCACCTGTCTAAAGAAAGGCTATAACATGGTAATACCTAAAGTTGGAGCACGACCTGATTCCATCATGGAAATTCATGAGACTTTGACATCACAAAATTACGAAGTGTCTCTAGGCCTCGTGTGGTTAGAACCCCAAAAAGCTTTATCCCGAGCAATTAAGCGATATCAAAAATCAAAACGGTATGTACCGATATTAAAAATAATCGCGGATGGAACTGGACCATTGGAAGTTTACGAACAGCTTAAGGATCAGTTACAACTTGAGCACCACGTTCACCTTTCAAGCGATGTTCCATTCAATGAACCTTGTCACATAGAAGATATGAGTAAACATTGCATTTGGTGGTAATTTTTTTATACTTAGACCATCTTGGAGGGTAAAAAAATGAATAGAGAACAACGAATGTTAGCAGCGAAAGAGCGCATGTTAAGTCGTTATCCTGATCGCGACGCTGAAGAAGCAAAGCATATGGGCTCTTTTAGAGGCCTATCAAAAGAGCAACTTCAAGAGCGCTTTAGAGAGGCAGCAAAAGAGCGAGGCATAAAGCTAAGCGATGAAAAACGTAAAGCTGAAGCCTCTCATTAAACAAATAAAAGAGCACCATTCAGGTGCTCTTTTGCATTTTTAACGTCCGTACTGGGAGTTCAGCTCTGATGGAAAATAATGCTTCCTCTTAATCCAAACCAATCCATCTCCTTTCGAGATAACAGCAACATCAATTGGGCCACCCACTGAGTCCATTTCATATGAAACTTTTCTTTTAAATGCCGTCAGGTTCACTAAAGATTCAGCCATATAAGCTAGCTCGTTTTTCGGTAGGTGTTCGATCATGTCCACAACTTTATTTACATGTGTACTATTAGTGTGCTCTGTCAATTGTGCTCCATACTCTAAAAAACGCTGACTACAGCGTTCTTCAATTATTGCCGATACAGAATCACGCTCTCCCTCTGGGACATACTGCTCAATAAGTTGAGATACTTCTTCACCATACAGGTCCGAAACTCCTTTTAATATTGATAAAAACTCCCTCTTTGTGCTATTGCTGACGCCCTCCATGAAAGTATTTACTTCCTCTTTCTGAGCAAAGGCCTTCACGCCAGCTGAGACACCATTACGGTCAAATGCATCCTTCTCAATGAGTTTTATTACACCACCAAAAGCACCATAAACTTCACACTCACATACTTCAGGGAAGAACTCATCCTCGCCATAGCCAGCAAAAACAAGTCCTGTGGAGCCTATATGAAATGGGTCTTGGCGAAGCAATCTAGCAGAGCAAAGTACATAAAAAGAGTTGCACGTGTTAAGCCAATCTCTATCTTCACTTTCCGTAAACTCTTGGGTCTCAATGCATGCGGTTAGTTCTTGGTAAGCAAACTGATCAAATTCAAAATCTGAATCTTCTAGTGACGTTTCATTCAAGCAGTCGAAATAAGGCGCATCCATATAAAGCTCAAGAAGATCATTAATAGCGATATCGAAAACATCTATTACTCTTAAGCTGTTATCATCAGTTGCCTCCGCCATCTCTAATACCTTATCTAGCGTAGAGTATACGATTTCTCTGATTGCTTCCTGAGTCCAATAACTGACTCTTACTTCAGGAAGGTTGAAGTAGAACTCACGAGTAAATTCTAAAAATGCATCTTTGTACCCGCTTAACTTTGAGTAGAATTTATCACCTTGCTTCTTTCTAAAAGATTTTATAATCAGCTCCCAAGGAACCCCTTGCAGCTCATTCCTTTCATATATCATTATCGCGACTGGGTGATGTTTAGATAAAGCGAATAGCTTTTCAGCATTATTGTAAACTTTACTCGACTTATTTCCTTCAATGGATACTGCTGAGTCTGCAGCAAGTGCTATTGCACTCTTGTTAAAAATGACTACTTCTGCTGTCATAAATTATTCCTAAATACGTGTGCACTTGTTTCAGCGTTATCATGATTAAATTTTGTTTTTGGGTCTTCTCGGCTGATCTGGATCAGGGTTCGTAGCTGGGGTATTTGCTTGCCTTAGACCTGACAAGCCAGGTATTAGGCACGACGTTTTTCCACATTCAGGATAAGGGCAATCTGCCTCATATTGACACTTTTTACAGGAAGAAGCGCGGGATTTTAGATCATTAACAGATATCAACTCGTGACAGTGCGGGCATCCCAAAACCCTTTCAATATTGCCAGCCTTATAAAAATGCTTCATTCATCTATAGCCTTCTATTTTACTTTTTTTCGATTAATTACTTTTTTCTACATGATGCCAAAGCTTGTCGCACAGTTCGGTAAGCTCATCAGTTAACATCCATTCTTCAGGATGACTATTCATATAGCGCACAGCCTCTTTACAGAAAGCGACCTTATCGCGAATTGTGCCCGTTTTGCTTTTCCCTATCTCTTCAAAAAAGCTTTTTTCAAGCCCTTTAGGTTTCTCGACACACAGCTCTAAATAACGACCAATACCAACTGTTTTCTTTGCGTAACTTCCTTGAGTAAATGAATCGAAATTAAGAGAGCAGCCTTTTCTTTGGTTCATTACATTTAAACGTAATTCTGCTGTTTTCTTCATCACTTCTAAGGGTATATAGTTTTCAATTTCTTTTAGTTCTAGCTGATAAAACTGTTTCCCAAGCCATGACGATAAGTTCTCTGTTCGGTCACCTTTCTGGTCAATATCACCATCAGCCAACAAGAAAATTTTGTTATTTAATAAATAAGCACCAGTTTTTTCTAAATCAGACTCTTCATGATTGAACGCCCAGTGAGTGATGTTCGACCCCTGATATTCAACAAATACATAATGGAGGTTTTCAATATGGCTCTTTAATCGGTTCACACGATCCGGTTCGGTTCCTTTATCCTCTAGCTCTATAAGGTATTTACTCATATAGGCACGTAAGTAAAGCTTATCAGTGACACCTTCAACCCAGATTGAACAGTTTGCTAGCAGTACTGAAGAAGCACGCACACCTAACTCGTCAAGCAAGTCATTTAGTTCAGTAGCGCTACGTGTAAGAGTTTTACCCTCATGCTGAGATACTTGATGCGTTGCTACATCATCCCTCTCAAGCGCCAAGTCTAGAAAGTGGTTAGAGTGAGTCGTCATAAAAAACATGTGATGGGGAACGGATGCCAACGCTTCAACCAACGTGCGTTGCATACCCGCATGAAGATACTTCTCAGGTTCTTCAATAAAAAATATTGTCGGATGCTCAGCCATGAAGACTTTGTAGGTAAGGATAATGATCGCTTGAATACCATCACCTAGGTCGTAGATAGGGTGTTCATCTTTATCCCCTTCTTTAAACCATACTACGTTGTCATCAATTCTTGGAGTTAGAGCGATGTCAGCTCCATAAAAGAATTGTTCACTAAGAAATTGCTCAAATTCTCTTACCTTCTTTCGCTGTTTATGCGTACCCAGTAATTGTTGTTTTAAATCTTCAGCAATATTGTACCCAGTAAAAATAGCGTCACTATTAAGGTCTGAATTCTTAAAATAGTCCTTGGCCGTCCTAGATAAATACAGATCTTCACCACTTATGTGTCTAAGCGTCCGCAATGTTGGGATATAGACCTTACAAGTATACTTTCGAGAGAAATTACCAAGATACTCCGTCTTTTCAGACAAAGTAGGATCTGCACTACTTAATGGCTGAAACAAAGCGCTATAAATCAAGTCCCTATCTCGCGTCGACGTTGTCCCATGTCCTCTGGTAGCTCGCTCGTATATTTGGTCTGCTATATCAAACACACCTGCTGGCGATGGGCTTTTTTTCATTTCAAGAATGACAGGCACGATATCCTCAGGCCCTAGATAACTGAAATTCTGAGCTCTTAGTTGCTGCTTGAAATCAGTACAAACAATCCTATCAAGTAGATCATCTACCGATAGTAAATCAGAATTTATATCCCAAAACCCAAAATCCTCTCCAAAAATCTCTCTTAAAACCCGACTCTTTCCTGAGTTATTTTCCCCGACAAAAAAATTAAATTTTTGAACATTAGATAAATCCCACTCACCGACTCCCGATTTAAACTCAAATAACTTTGGGTTCACTTGAGTGAATTTTACTCGGTCGACTACATCTGAAATATCTTTCTCATATTCATCAATTGTTTTAACCATTACGATTCCGGCTTATTACAGAACTATCAATAAAAAAGGCGACCCTGAGGTCGCCTTCGCTTTTCTAAATCACCGCCTTCATGACGGTGGTAACAACTTTCCCGATTACCGCGAACTCGTCGAGTTTCTCCTCATTCTCGATAAACGAATCATATTCTTCTTTGTTGTCTGAGATGACTTTATAGATCTCGGCCATGATGTCGTACTTCAGGCGCTTTATGTAAACGTGCTTACCAATGCGAACAACATAGACACCATGCTTTACGGGGTGACCGAGTTCTCGGGTATCGACTAATACTTCGTCACCGTCACTCAAAGTGTCTTCCATTGAGTCGCCGTGGCAAATGATGATACGAGCATCTTCTTCTGTCAGGCCGAAACGCTTTAACCATAAGCAAGGTAGAAATTCGGTTCTAAGTTGATACTCGGTATCGTTTTGAGCACCAAACCCACAAGACGCATAAACGTTATACACGGGTACAGCGCACATATCGCCTATTTGAGAAGCGGCTTTGACAGACTTCACATTCGAAATCTCTGTGACATTGTCATCGGTGATGTGATGAGATTTACTTAACCAATTGTTTCTCATGGTTTTATCATTCCAACAGAAAATGGACTTAGCAATAGCCTCTCTCCACAAACTCACAACCCAGTCTCCTTAAAGAGACTAAAGCGGACATTAAAGCGTATTACCCTAGTAACGAAGTCATCGCATAACAAACTATAGCCGCAGTTTAAGATCGGTATTGTATATGACTACCTGCGATAAACGGCTTTGTTGCGTAATTAAATTTAAAGATAGAACAACCCCGTTTCGCGTATT
>NZ_JBFSUD010000140.1:0-6141 GCF_041467175.1 Vibrio sp. 10N.247.310.24 | reverse complement strand
CTATCAGGTAAGTGAGAGGAAAGCCCTCCGCGAAGCGGCTTAGTTCAACAGCTATTAGACAGAGAAATTCTGTACTTAAATGCAGAATTTTTCTATCTAGTTTCTTATGCTACCTATCTTAAGCGACTTACTCCTTTCATAACAATAACTTATATTTATTAGTTTGTGATTGAACAAGAAAATATAGATTTTTTCCTACCTAACAAGACTAAGTGTTAAAAAAGGTGAGATCCGTGCTTAGTGGTATTGTTAAAACAAGTTTACTATTGATAATAAAGACAATATTAAAATCAAGAAAATCTCGGTTATTGACTCATTTGTAATTAAGTTGAAATCAGGAAAATATCGAAATTAACTTAGAGAAATTCATTCTATAGATTCAAACAAACCGGATTTTAATAACCCCCTACCCTTCATATGTTTACGATAAATAATAAAATTAGATTTTATAAAAACAATTTGATCAATAAGAATTTTTGTAAACTTTGAATTACATACTCTAAAATTCAATCTCCCTAAAAAACTTGTCATAAGCCGAAATGCTCTTCCAATCTTGATTCGCAACACATGGTATTACCGTATTGCATATAGACTTCCTATAAAGCCGTTGGGAAGAAGGAGTTTATATTAAAATCAGGAACGAAAAATGAACCAACAACGTCAATTAAGCTGGAAAATAGCAGCTATTCTAGGTACATCTTTTGGCTTTAATGCACACGCTGCAGAAATGGTCAGGGTCGATGATGATGCATTACTCCAACAGAGCCTCGTCGCGCAGTCGAAGAGTATTGCCCCACTAGAATTAGGTTTTTCTGAAGTAAAACGGGTGGTATTGCCCAATGGAAAAACGAAAGTCCGCTATCAACAAACTCACTTAGGTTTACCCGTCTTTGACACTTCGGTTGTCGCTACCCTTTCCAAGAACCAACCCACTCAGGTATTCGGTTCAATGGCACAAGGGATCAGTAGAGACTTATCCAGCATCGCGCCAAAGCTGAATCAGGAACAAGCGATTGAAGCTGCTATTTCATCTCACCGCACGTTTACTGTCGGCAGAAAGTCGATTGAAAACAAAAATGCAAAACTGATGGTGAGACTGGACGAGAACCAAACCGCGCAAGTGGTGTATCTGGTCGATTTCTTTATCGCTTCCTCTATGCCAGAGCGCCCTTTTTACTTTATTGATGCCACGACTGGCGATGTACTCCAAAAATGGAATGGACTAAACCACGCTAAAGCATTGGGTACTGGCCCCGGTGGTAATATAAAAACCACTCGATATGAATATGGTAGTGACTTCCCTAGCTTTCCCATCGACAAAACAGGCACGACTTGTACGTTAGAAAATGAATCAGTTAAGACAGTCGATTTGAGGAACGGAACCTCTGGCAGCGCAGCCTACAGTTACAACTGTGCCGACGGCACCAACTACACTGATCACAAATACATTAACGGGGCTTACTCGCCTCTTAACGATGCGCACTATTTTGGTAATGTCGTATTCGATATGTACAAAGAGTGGATGAACACGTCGCCGTTAACCTTTCAGCTCACGATGCGTGTTCACTACAGCTCGAATTACGAGAATGCGTTTTGGAATGGTTCATCAATGACCTTTGGCGATGGTGGCAGCACCTTTTATCCATTGGTTGATATTAACGTGAGTGCTCACGAAGTCAGCCACGGCTTCACAGAACAAAACTCCGGCCTTGTGTACCGAAACATGTCGGGCGGTATGAATGAAGCCTTCTCCGATATCGCGGGCGAAGCGGCTGAATACTACCTGCGTGGCAATGTAGATTGGATTGTCGGCAGCGATATATTCAAATCGGAAGGTGGCTTGCGTTACTTTGATCAACCATCAAAAGATGGCCGTTCGATTGATCATGCCTCGCAATACTACGATGGTTTGAACGTCCACTTATCTAGCGGTGTTTATAACCGCGCCTTTTACCTTTTAGCGAACAAATCGGGTTGGAATGTACGTAAGGGCTTTGAAATATTCACGGTCGCAAACCAGCTGTATTGGACGGCAAACAGCACCTTTGATGCCGGTGCGTGTGGCGTAGCGAAAGCCGCAGCAGACATGGGCTATGTGGTTGCCGATGTTGAAGATGCTTTTAATACCGTAGGCGTGAATGCAAACTGTGGTGTCACACCTCCTACTGGCAATGTATTAACGAAGGGCACACCGATTTCGAACCTAAGCGGAAACCGATCCTCAGAGAGCTTCTACACCTTCACTGTGGATTCTGCATCAAGCGTGACGGTTTCAATGTCGGGCGGTTCAGGCGATGCCGACCTTTACGTGAAATCGGGCCGCAAGCCAACCACATCGAGTTACGACTGTCGCCCTTATCGCGCTGGGAACAATGAACAGTGCAATGTGAGCGCGCAACCGGGCGTGACATATCATGTGTTACTGCGCGGATACTCGAACTACTCTGGCCTAACGTTGCGTTTAGATTGAGTTAGAGCGAGCCTCTCAAACAAGTTGTAAATCGAGAACTAACGGTTAACCGCGAAATAAAAACCTACTCACTTTGAGTAGGTTTTTTTATGACACACTGTAGTAGCTAATAATATTGTAAGTTATTTACTGATACGTTTATTAATTTATAAATATCAAGGTTACTTAGGCATTGTTTTATAAAAACAGTTTAAATTGAGATCCTGTGCTGCACAACGAAACAAAAATAACTGACTAACTTTTGAACACATTCACGTTACTGATAGGTTAATCCTTATAGGGCAAATGCTCTATTAATGATAAAAATTAAAATAAGGATTATTTATGAGACCATCTTTTCCTATCAGTATGGTGCTTGCAACGACAGTGGTTGGCTTCCAGTCTTTTGCGCAAAATATTGAGACAACTGATTCATTAGGTATTGCAGAAAGTAGCGCTGCGCAAAAGCAATCTCTGGTGTTACAAATCAGCGAGCGTTATTCCGATCTTGAGCTTTCATTGAAGGCTCAGATCTCAGAAAAGAACTTATCCGCGCCTGTAGATAAATTGAGCTCTACTCAGCCCTACTCTGCATTTTCAAGCCGGATGCAGAAAGCGGATCTTGGTTATCGCAAGATGAAAGGGATCAACGACTTCAGCGACTCTGTGCTAGAGATTCGCATGGCAGATGAAGCGATGATCGAAGCTTGGAAGAATGGTGAAAACCCGCTGTTTGCATTTGAACCATCAGGTGATGATTCGAATTGGCAATACATTGAAGCGTATGACGTGTACGGACAGGTTCATGAACTAGATGTGTACCAAATGCCGGACGTCCCAGTGCTTGTGGTTGATAGTAACGGTGCTGAAGAGCTCAAAGCAGGCCTAATGGCGATGCAGGCAGAGATGCAAAAGCTGGGTACTACAACGCAAATCAATGCCGTTAGCGATACCAATGCCGACGAGAGTAAACCTCAAAAATCGTCTTTGATGAACAGGGCTCGTCGCTCGATGGCCTTGTCGGAACCTGAGCCGTTGAATACCACACAATTAACCAAAATCCGTTTAGCCGTCGACCAAGAACCTTGGATCTCTGGTAAAGCGGAAATCTACGCTATCGTGACGGGTGTCGATTCAAGTCGTTTAGAGCCCCAAATCGACCTCGTTGAGATGCCTTATCTGGACTACGACAAACAGACGTACTACCCGAACCAGACCGTTATCTTCTGGCCTCGCTACCGTTGGGGCGCTGCAGACATGATCTTAATGGAACACGATGATGGCACAGACTACAAAGCGCTAGCAAAACTCTTGGTTCAAGCCGCAGAAGAGATACTGAAGATGATTCCTGATCCAGAAGTTCAAGGTTATGCGATCATCCCTCAGATCACAGGCAAGATTATCGATGTGATTCCTGATGGTGTATTAGTCAATGATGATGACTTCGTGGATGTGTACTACACCTTAATGCAGAACACGCCTTATGTAGATCGTCCGGGCGCAGGCGGAAATGCTGTCGCATCGTTTGCACCAGTCACGATTTCGCCAACAGAGTAAGTCGTTTCTTATTCAGTTAGGGCTTAAACGCTAGGCCCTAACTCTTCATTATCGAAGGTAAGTCAAACATGAGAGACGTACTGAGAAGCTGATTATAGGGAGTAATCAAACACGATAATATCATCTAGCAACGGACGGAATACTTCTTTCAGCGCATCATGCTCAGGGTGCGGAAGGTAATTCTGGCGGCCTTCTTCATCGGCGAATGTCATTAACACCGAGTGGGTATAACCTTGATTCTTGTTTTCAGGGCTGTCATTTAATCCCCATTCAACTGAAGTGACCCCTTCAACCTTGTTTGGCATCGCTTCAAACAGCATCTTTAGTTTTTGAACCTCTGAAGCCTCAGCGTTTTCTTTAAACTTAATCAGTAGAATATGACGAATCATTCCCGTTTCTTTTTGAGT
This sequence comes from Vibrio sp. 10N.247.310.24, assembly GCF_041467175.1. Taxonomy (NCBI): domain Bacteria; kingdom Pseudomonadati; phylum Pseudomonadota; class Gammaproteobacteria; order Vibrionales; family Vibrionaceae; genus Vibrio; species Vibrio sp. 10N.247.310.24. The sequence goes on along the minus strand of NZ_JBFSUD010000140.1, from coordinate 1,728 downwards.
CATTCCTTGTCCTTTCGAGTCGTTCGCTTACTGGTTTGTAATGCTTAACCAACACCCAATAGCGATCTAAATTAGAGAACAACAAAATGCCACACGTTACACAACATGCCAAGGCTAGAACACTAGAGTTTATAAAATAACTCAAATCCCCAAACAAAAATGCTGCACCCAAGGGCGCAGCATTTCTTATGACAATGGTAAGCACGTTTTAACGTTAATCACGACGACCTGTAAGCTGGATCGTTTGGTCTTGATCGACGCTCTTGTGGAATTTTATTCCGCCATTAGCGGCGTCATTTCTTCCTTCAAGTACTGGCTCAGATTCAACACGCTCAGCCTTTACTTGATTACCTTCGCTTCTCGTCATATCGAGAGTACTCGCATAAGTACCGTCAGCCGCGAAAGCCGTGTTCATAGATAAAGCCATCAATCCAAGTGCGATTAACTTGTTCATACATCACCTCGTTGTATTTCTAATTCTTTGTTCGTTTGATATCTGTGTTTTTGTTGGAGTAACTTTAACAATCGAACATGAACCATTCGAGGAAAAGCAAGATTTACCAAATGGAAAATCAAGGGATTAGCGAAGTTTTGACGCTGTGCTGTCTTATCCGTTTTGCACTGCCACTATGATATTAGAGTCACATAATTTCTGTACGCCAATCGCACAGAGATTGCTGCCTATAAAAGGAATCATTTGGAGAAAATGTGGACATCAATCTAGATATTCAAAATATCCTCGTCATCAAGCGTATGTATGAACTTCGCAATGTTGGACTGGTGGCGGAGTCGCTAGGAAAAACCTCTGGGGCGATCAGCAAGAACCTCTCGAAGTTAAAGTTGCAGCTCGACGATCCACTGTTCATTCAAACCAAAAACGGGTTTGAACCCACGACTTTTGTTGAAACCAACATCGAAAATTTTGAGCAGATACTCAGCAGTATCGAAGCGATAAAGCACCAAGTATTTTCGCCAGAAACTTACCAAGGCAATATCAAAATCTACGCGAATACTCTGTTCTGGGAACGCTTTGGTTCGAAGCTCTTATTTGCTCTGACTAAAGCGGCACCGCATGCTCGCTATTCATTTCTTAGATGGGGAAGCAATGCGAGGAACAGGCTCATCGACGGTGAGGAGTCCATTGCAGTTCACTACTTTGATGAAACCTTGCCACAGTCGATATCTCAAAAGGCGTTCGGGGAAGGAAAAGTGGTTTTCTTCGTGAGAGACGATCACCCTGCGCAAGACTTTGAATCACTGGCCAACTATCCAATCGCTCTATTTAAAACACCAGGATGGAATGACAATAAATATCCGGTCCTTGAGCGTCTTAGAAATATCGGTTTTCACGTAAACCCAAGAGTGGAAGTCGACCACCCTGCGATGATTCACGATGTTATATTCAAATCCGACTATTTTGGTATCACTCTCAGTGGCAGCGTGCCAGAAGGCTGTCGTAGTATGGACTTGCCAGAACAATTGACCATAGATGTGAGCTATGTGATGAGCTGTCGCCGCTCGCAAAAAGACGCACCTTTGAATCAGTGGTTATTCCAAATGTTGAAATCTACCCTGAAAAACAAACAAGCGTAGTTCAGCTTTTAGCGGGTTAACTGCTTAACGGTTTAACTGACTAACTCCTCTACCATCCAAAAAAGAAAAGGCTCCCGAGGGAGTAATGCCGTTCACTTAAGAGTGAACGGCATTTTTGTTCTTAGCATACCGTTG
>NZ_JBFSUD010000139.1:0-6156 GCF_041467175.1 Vibrio sp. 10N.247.310.24 | reverse complement strand
TCCCTCTGCTTTAGAGATTGGACTCGATTGGTAAGTTAATTAATGGAATTGGTATGATTTTTCATTATGTTCTTGTTGACCCAAGGAACCACTATTGCTTCACCAATTCCTCTTTCAGGGCATACCGAACCAAACAAATAAGCGTATTCAAATTGCTGTTGTTTTACCACGCGAGGCCTCGTTTCACGAGTCGCCCAAAGACGTGTAGTTGTGTTCTGTTGACCAAACCTAGCTTCGTCTTGAAACCAGACATCAACACACTCTAGCCCAATATGACCGGGGATCTTAAGGACCGTTTCTATTTTGATTTTTTTAAATCGTCTTGGATTTGCTGTGATTGTTTGGGGTGTTTGGAGCGAGAAGTTATCCAAGAAAAGCCCATGAGGTCTAGGAGATAATAGATAGAATTCGGGTGGTGATACTTATCAACGATTTTCACGATTTAGTCATTTATATCGCAGATACAAAAACGCCTAGCGTATGCTAGGCGTTGATAAATAGTGTTTCTAATACATCCGACTACAGTATTTGCTTAAGCACTCTATCGGCTTTCACACGAGTGATCTTACGAATCAACTTCTGAACTTCCATCGGGTAGCTCTCTACCTTATCTAACTGCTTATAGGTACAGATAAGCTGAGTGTGTTGAAGGATATTATCCACTTCAGCCTGAAACTTGTCTGTTAGGTGATGGTAGTTATCTTGGATAAAGATGCCGTTCTCTAGATCCAACTTCCATGCGCGAGGGTTTAGGTTATTACCTGTTAGTAGCATGTAGCGCTTATCTACCCAAATACCCTTTAGGTGGAAGCTGTTGGAATCGTGTTGCCAAAGTCGAATTGATAGATTACGGCTAGCAATATGAGCCTCATTCGCTTTAGCGAAACGACGTAAGTTCAATTCGTAAAGGTATGGAAGACCACCAATCGTTTTAAACTCTTCTTCTGGTGAGATAAAGAAATCATTCGCTGTCTTATCACCAACAACAATGCTGACCTTTACGCCACGCTTAAGCGCTTTCTTCACTTCTTTAGCTAGGCTAGGTGGGAAGTTGAAGTAAGGTGTGCAGATAAAGATTTCATCTTTAGCTTGAGCTACGAGTTGATTGATTCCCTGATTCAGACGGTTACGTCTTTTACCGATACCAACCAATGGTGTTACAGCTACTTGGTCTGCCGAAACCTCCTGCCCTTCGAATTGATACTGAGATCTTGCTAATGATGCACGAAACTGACGAATCGCTGGTTTCAGTTCTTTGGTTGCAGGCTTGTTCTTATCAGCCAGGTCATAAACAGCGCTGTCCGAGACCATCTGTTCGTGTACGTATGTAAACATCGTATCAGCAAGCGTTGCGTTGTTTAAAACGTGGTAGCGATCGAAGCGATAGCGGTCATGGTAATTCAGGTAGATATTGTTAAGGCTTGCACCGCTGTATATCACGCTGTCATCGACGATAAAGCCCTTTAAATGCAATACGCCAAAGACTTCTTTGCCGCGAACTGGAATGCCATAGACGGGTACAGAGTGCTGATATTTTTCTGCAAACTCTTTATACATTGCAGCATTGCCTTCAGAAGACTCTGCACCAATCAATCCGCGCTGTGCTCGGTGCCAATCGACACAAACGCTCACGTCTAATTCTGGATTCTTTTGTTTTGCTTCATATAAGGCAGTTAGGATTTCACGGCCAGCCTCATCATCTTCAAGATACAAAGCGACTAAACTAATACGAGTCGTTGCGCGAGATATCTCATCAAGTAGACGAGTTCGAAACTCTTGCGCTGATAGTAGTACTTCAAACTTGTCAGGATTCTGCGCTATGGTTGGCAACTGTATGAATGGATTCCTACTGGCAATCATATTGACTGTTTTACCTTAAAAATATGCAAAATTGCGAACCTTTAATTTTACCAAAGGGATAGCATCAAATACTAGATAATCGAGGCATTCTCTAACAATTTTGCTGATAATGCATAGGAATGAGATCTTTTCCGCTATTCGAGTAGCGCTCGTATAAAACTCTTAAACCATTTGGCAGATCTTTAGGCTCTACTTGTACGAATTTGTGTCGCGCGTAAAAATTGGTGAGATGAGCGTACGCAAAGCAGTAATCGTCTTCCGTAAGTGTATGTTGCGCACAATAGTCCATAAGCTGGGAGCCTAATTGCTTACCGCGATGTTGTTTTGATATCGCCATTCCAGTAAGTAAGCGATTATTCTCTATTGTACGAAAGCGCACGATACCGCACAGCTCGTTATCCAGTAATAACGAATAGATCAGTTCACTTTTATTTGCTTTTCCCGTTGGGTAATGTTCTTTATAGAAACGTTTAACTAGGGGAACCTTTACTGGGTCTAATTGGGTAATGATGACATTGTTCATTCAGTCACTGCGCCATTGGTTTATCTGCTGTAGAATGACTGCAGTGTAAGTTAATTGAATATCGCCATGCAATTCCATCTCAATGCTAGTTTAAAAAATGTTCATACTTTTTCCATAGATCAGACGTGTGATGCGTTGGTTGAAGTCACCACTATCGAAGAATTAATTTCCGTTTACAGAGCCCCTAAATGGTCAGATTTACCTAAGTTGATACTGGGTAAGGGCAGTAATATGCTTTTTACTGAGCACTTCACTGGCCTGGTCATAGTGAATAAATTATCCGGGATTGAGTTGACCGAGACGGCCAGCCATCACCTACTGCATGTTAGTGGGGGGGAAGATTGGCCAAACTTAGTTGAATGGAGTGTGGATAAAGGGCTCGGTGGTCTAGAAAACCTAGCAATGATACCTGGCTGTTCAGGTTCGGCTCCGATTCAAAATATTGGTGCGTATGGTGTTGAGCTACAAGACGTATGCGAGTATGTCGATATCCTGTGTCTGGATACTTATACAGTTAAGCGATTGAGCAAAGAAGAGTGTCTCTTTGGTTACCGAGATTCTATTTTCAAGCACGCTCTCTACGATAAAGCGATTGTTGTTGCGATTGGTTTAACGTTGCCGAAAGAGTGGGAGCCATGCAATCACTATGGCCCGTTAAAAAGCCTAGCAGCCGATACGCTCTCTCCTCGTACTATATTTGATGAAGTATGCGCTATCCGTTCAAGTAAGTTGCCAGACCCTAGAGTCCAAGGTAATGCGGGCAGCTTCTTCAAAAACCCTGTGATCACCAAAGATCATTTTGATCGCCTGTTCGCTCTATACCCAAACATTGTAGGCTATGAGAGCAATGACATGATCAAAGTCGCTGCAGGCTGGCTGATTGATCAATGCCAGTTCAAAGGTGTGACAGAAGGCGGTGCTCAAGTTCACCCAAACCAAGCATTAGTTATCATCAATTATGATGAGGCTTCTGCTGTGGATATCCTTAAGCTTGCAGAGCGAGTGCGTCAGTCTGTCTTGAATAAATTCGATATTCGACTGGAACATGAAGTGCGTTTTATGGGACGAGACTGTGAGACAAACCTAGACAAGGCTTTGGAGTCATTAGCATGAGAGAACACAGTACCAAGCTTGCACTATTGAGATGTCTTGCTGACGGTGAGTTTCATTCAGGTGAAGATCTAGGTGAAATGATTGGTGTATCACGAGCGGCTATCAGTAAGCACATTAAAGGTATTCAAGGGTGGGGTTTAGATATCTACCGAGTACAAGGCAAAGGCTATAAGTTAGCTAGCCGTTTAGATATGCTTAACGAAGACAAATTGTCTGTTGTTAGTCGAGATGCTTCTCTTGAACTGATTCCAATCATAGGTTCTACAAACCAACACTTATTAGAGCGTACTAACACCCTCGAATCGGGTTCTGTCTGTATTGCTGAATATCAAGCTGCGGGACGTGGACGTCGTGGACGAGAGTGGGTATCGCCATTCGGTGCAAACCTCTATCTTTCAATGTATTGGAGACTCGACGCAGGGATGGCTGCCGCGATGGGCTTGAGCCTTGTGGTTGGTGTCGCTGTTGTTGAAGCTTTGGAAGAGATGGGCGTAGAAGGTATAAAGCTCAAATGGCCGAACGACCTTTACCACAATGACAAGAAGCTTGCCGGTATCTTGGTAGAGCTGTCAGGACAGTCTGGTGGCGCTGCTCATATTGTGATTGGTTTAGGGCTAAACTTATCCATGGATCCAACAACATCAGGTATTGGCCAACCGTGGACTTCTCTTAAAGAAGTGTGTGATGGGAAGGTGCCCGATCGCAATCAGTTAGCACAGGCTCTGATCAATGCTTGGGATAAGTCTCTTGTTGATTATGAGTTGAAAGGGATGTCGAATTTTGTAGAGCGTTGGAATCGCTTTGATAATTTCTTAGGTCGCAATGTTAGGTTGATCATTGGACCTAGAGAAATTGAAGGTGTTGTTCAAGGCATCGATGAACAAGGTGCTGTATTACTCAAAACTGAGAATGGTATCGAGAGCTATATCGGTGGAGAGATATCGCTAAGAAAAGGCGATTAAGGTGTTACTATTTTCTTAGTAGCACTTCTTCAACCATATGATCTGCGCCTTTACGTAGAATCAAGTGAGCCCTTTCTCGTGTAGGAAGGATATTTTGTTCTAGGTTCAAGCCATTAATTGAACTCCAGATACCTTCCGCTTTATCCAGTGCCGCTTGGTTCGATAATTTTGTGTAATGACTAAAGTAAGAGCCAGGTTTGGTAAACGCGCCATCGCGGAATTTCATAAAGCGATTGACGTACCACTCTTTGATTTGTTGGCTATCAGCGTCAACATAGAGTGAGAAATCAAGGAAGTCTGAAATAAACACGCGATGTGGCTCGTGTGGATCGTTCATGCCTGTTTGCAAGACATTAAGTCCTTCAATAATAAGCACATCAGGTAGGTCGACACACTTAACGTCATCAGTAATGTTGTACGTAAGATGCGAGTACACGGGAGCCGTGACATTTCTCTTGCATGCTTTTACATCCGAAACAAAGTTCACTAAACGCTTAATATCGTAAGACTCCGGAAAGCCCTTTTTACTCATCAATCCTTTTTCTTCTAACACCTCATTTGGGTATAAGAAGCCATCGGTTGTCACTAGCTCAACTTTTGGGTGGTTCTCCCAGCGAGAAAGTAGGGCTTTAAGCAGTCGTGCAGTTGTACTTTTGCCCACAGCGACACTTCCAGCAATACCGATGATAAAAGGTGGTGCTTTCTCGTTTTTATCCAGGAATTGATGGAGTACTGAGTTTCTATTCTGTCTGGCTGCCACATAGAGATTTAATAGGCGAGAGAGCGGCAGGTAGATCTCAACGGCTTCCTCCATTGTGAGCTTTTCATTGATGCCTTGAAGCTCTTTTAAGTCGCTCTCAGAAAGTGTCATCGGAACTAAATTCCTTAGCTCAGACCAACGTTCGCGGTCAAATGACATAAATGGGCTCATATAAACTCTATAGTGGATAACAAAACAAGTGCATGGAAAATACATCAAGCGATAGATAAATAAAATATCTTCCTGTACTAGATGTGGGTTAAAGGCAGAAACCTTGAGCTAAATAGCCGTATCTAGGAATTTCATAGGAGAATTTTTCACTTTTTTTCAATTTACTATTGCAAGGTGGAAAATCATTCAATAAAATGCGCCCCACTTGTGCCGACTTAGCTCAGTAGGTAGAGCAACTGACTTGTAATCAGTAGGTCACCAGTTCGATTCCGGTAGTCGGCACCACTTTCTCCCTTTCTTTAAGGTAAGCGAGAGAAAGCTCAAAATTTGGAGGGGTTCCCGAGTGGCCAAAGGGAGCAGACTGTAAATCTGCCGGCACTGCCTTCGATGGTTCGAATCCGTCTCCCTCCACCATATTCTAAAGGTTAAATAGCTCAAACAGAGTTACGTGTTGCGTGCATCGTATAATGGCTATTACCTCAGCCTTCCAAGCTGATGATGCGGGTTCGATTCCCGCTGCACGCTCCAACTCATTTTGTGTGCTGATATAGCTCAGTCGGTAGAGCGCACCCTTGGTAAGGGTGAGGTCCCCAGTTCGACTCTGGGTATTAGCACCAGTCAAAAGCTTCTTCTCCTTTAATAAAGAAAACCATTTTTTTGGTTGCGTGGTCTTATTTTAAGCCACCTAATCCGTACCTAGAGGGACACCCCATGTCTAAAGAAAAATTTGAACGTACGAAACCGCACGTAAACGTTGGTACTATCGG